>NZ_JAVKEA010000216.1:0-60931 GCF_040221695.1 Coleofasciculus sp. E2-BRE-01
GACTTGGAGATGCGGGCAACATAGATATTAATGTATCGAATAATCTCACTGTAGCTGGAGTGAATGCCGGGTTTTCTAGTCGAGTCACCAGCAATGTTGAAGCGGGAGGAGTTGGCAACGGTGGCGATATCAACATTCAGGCTAACTCGCTTTCCATCACAGATGGTGCTGGAGTGCAAACCTTCGTTAGTAAAGCTGCTGGTACCATCCCTGCCGGACAAGGCAATGCTGGCAACATCAATATTAATGTTCGAGATGATTTTACCCTTGATGGTGTCAATTTTGTGCCAAGCGAAGTTACTAGCGGTTTAGATGTTAGAGCTACAGGCAGAGGCGGAGACATTGATATTGAAGCGGGTTCATTCTCTATCACCAATGGTGCTCAGTTAACTGCTAGCACCTTTGGACTTGGAGATGCAGGAAACATAGATATTGATGTATCGAATCATCTCACTGTAGCTGGAGTGAATGCCGGGATTCCTAGTTTAGTCGCCAGCAACGTTGAAGTGGGAGGAGTTGGCAATGGTGGCGATATCAACATTCAAGCTAACTCGCTTTCCGTCATAGATGGTGCTGGAGTACAAGCAATAGTTCGTCAAGCGTTTAATTCATTCCCGGCAGGACAAGGCAACGCTGGCAACATCACAGTAACAGCGTCGGAGTCTATAGAACTAATAGGCGCTTTAGCTAATGGGCGATTTAGTAACTTACTGACTCAAACCGAACCAGGAACTACCGGAAATTCGGGAAACTTGTCGATTACTACAGGACGGTTAACGGTTAGGGACGGAGCATGGATATCAACTAGTGTTGCAGGTATAGGTGAGGGTGGAAACTTGACCGTAGCTGCCTCTGATTCAGTAGAATTAATTGGTACAGTAACCACGGCTAATGGAATACGTTCTAGCAGCTTGATTACTCAAACTGAAGAGTTGGGTGGAAATGCTGGAAACTTGACGCTTGATACAGGACGGTTGCTGGTTCAGGATGGGGCTCATCTATCAACAACGACTTCTAGTGCTGGAGAGGGAGGAAACCTCAGCGTTACTGCCGATTTAGTTGAAGTGAGAGGATTGTCTGCTGGCTTGGGTGCTTTAGCTACAAGTAGTGGAGATGCTGGAGATTTAACTATTGGTACGGAGAAGTTAATTATTCAAGATGGCGCACTAGTTTCGACATCCACTGTGGGTGAAGGACAGGCTGGAAATCTGAATGTCACTGCCAGAGAATCTGTAGAAGTGAATGGTACTTCACCCGATGGTCAAGCTTTTAGTTCTCTATCTACGGAAACTTATAGTCGTGCAAATGCAGGAGATTTAACAATCTCCACTCGACAACTAAGTATTCGGGATAGAGCTAGAGTATCAGCTTCTAGCTTTGGGGCAGGGGACGGCGGCAATTTAACCGTAACTGCCTCTGAGTTTATCGAACTGAGCGATATGTCACCCGATGGTCAAACGTTTAGTAGTTTGGCTGCCGGTACTTCAGAAACTGGAACGGGTGGCAATGTGAACGTTTCAACGGGTCGGTTGACGGTTAGAGAGGGAGCAGCCGTATCAACTTTGACGGCAGGTAAAGGTGATGGAGGAGATATAGTTGTTACGGCTTCGGAGTTAGTAGAAGTCATTGGTATCGCACCAGATAATCTCGGTGCCAGTGGCTTATCTACTCAAGCAAAGTTAGGGTCGGAGGGCAATGCCGGGGACTTAACGATTAACACAGAGCGATTGATTGTCCGAGATGGGGCTGAAGTATCAGCCAATACCTTGGGTCAGGGTGATGGAGGAACCTTAACGGTGACTGCCTCCGAATCAGTAGATTTGATGGGTAACAGTGGCTTGTTCACTAGCACTGAGTTAACCATGGGAGGAGACGCGGGAGACTTAACGATTAACACAGAGCGATTGATTGTCCGAGATGGAGCTCAAGTATCAGCCAATACCTTAGGTCGGGGTAATGGAGGGACATTGAGCATAAATGCTTCTGAGTTGGTACAAGTCATTGGGGAAGCAGCCAATGGACAACCCAGCGTTTTGGGTACTCAAGTTAATGAAGAGGCGACAGGAAATGCCGGAAACTTAAAACTTGATACAAGTCAGTTAATGATTCAAGATGGAGGTCAAGTCTCAACTACGACGTTTGGCTTCGGCAAAGGTGGCGACTTAACGATAGAAGCCTTAGACTTCGTGGAAGTAGTGGGGACTACAGCCGATGGTAGCATTCCCAGTAACCTGAGTGCTGGTTCTTCAGGTAACAGCGATTCTGGAAGCCTCAGGATTACCACAGGACGACTGCTAATCCGGGATGGAGGACAGTCAACAACAGGAACTTCTGGTGTGGGCAAGGGGGGTAATCTGATTGTAGACGCCTCAGAGTTTGTGGAAGTAACTGGCACAGATGCCAAAGGAAACCACAGTAACTTATCTACAATCGCTGCTTCAGGTTCCACAGGAGATGCTGGAGATTTATTGCAAATCGATACAGGAAAGCTAATCATCCGGAATCGGGGCGTGGTTGGCGCTTCTACATTTGGCACAGGAGCGGCAGGTGGCTTAGTTATCAATGCTTCTGAATCTGTGTCTCTGAACAATCAGGCGCGTTTGTTGACTAATTCAATGAGTGTTGGTGGGGCTGGGGATATGAGGATTACCACACCACAGTTAAGTCTTCAGGAAAACTCCTCCGTATCTGCGGCTACTGTATCCAGTCAAGGTGGAGGGATTACCTTACAAGGTTTAGACACCTTGCAAGTCAATAACAGCTTTATTTCCGCTTCCACACAAACAGGTACAGCCGGAAAATTGACGGTTAATGCGGCTGACTCCGTACAACTCACCGGAGCAGGCGGTTTAGCTGTTGCAGCCACCAACGGCGGTACGGCGGGAGACTTAACCGTTACAACTCAGGAACTTCAGGTGGAAAAAGGAGCGCAAGTTACCGTCAGCAGTCCCCAAGGACAAGCTGGAAATCTCACAATCGCGGCGGATTCCATCGTCCTCAATCAAGGCACAATCTTTGCTGAAACCGGAATCAGTAGCGCACAAGAGGGTGCCAATATTACCCTGGACGATTTAAACCTGCTATTCCTAGAAAACGAAAGCCTGATTTCTGCCAGCGCCCTCGCCGACGCCAATGGGGGTAACGTGACAATTGATTCGACATTTATCATCGCCCTACCTCCAACTGGTACAGAAGGAAGTGATATTATTGCCAATGCGGTGCAAGGAAACGGAGGGCGCGTCACCGTTACCACTCAAGGACTATTTGATATTGCATTTCGACCTCAACGCACTCCCTTAAACGACATTACCGTTAGTTCTGAATTTGGACTCGATGGTGTCTTTGTGGAAAACCGACCTGATATTGACCCGAACCGAGGATTAACCGAATTAGAGAATAACTTTGTTGATGCAGAACGCCTGATTGACCGTTCCTGTAATGCGGGGGGTGGGGCGTTAGCCAGTAGTTTTATTGTTACAGGTCGCGGCGGTATTCCAGCGAGTCCTCTGGATGTTCTGGAGAGTGACGTGATTGTTAGTAATTGGGTGAGTTTAGATGAAGATACTCCAACCCAAACATATCCAGAATCTGTCACGCCCAATTCAAGTCAATCTCGGCAAATTATTGAAGCGCAAGGGTGGGTGAAATTGGCAAATGGGCAGATAATGTTGGTGGCAGAATCTCCCACCGTAACACCTCAGGTGAATTGGCAAAACGCCACAGGCTGTGAAAGTCCTGAATAACAGTAGTGATAAAGGTCGAGTTTATGATGACTAAATAAACTCCTACACTGCCCTTTACCCAGCACCCAGCTAAAATAGTGGAATAGATATTACGATTTTAGGGGCGCAAGGCTTGCGCCCCGACAATTTCATTGAAATGCACCCTGTTTAAATCCTACATTCCGCAGATATTTCAACAGAATTCATAGCGATGAAATTGAATAAATTAAATCCCAAAATATTTGGCCAGTAACTGTTTCAGGCGTTTTTAAGGTAAAATAATGGAGTCAAAGACTAAGAGGGAAAAAGCATGAAAGAGAGTCAGGATACGCTAAAAATTGAAAATTTAGACCATTTAGCAATAGTGGCGGGAATAATAGATGAGATGGGATTGGTGGAAGAAGTGAATAAAATAGTAGGGATAAAAAAGAAAGAAACTCTTAGTCCCGGACAAGTCATGAAAGCGATGATTTTGAATGGATTGGGATTTTTGAGCGCCCCACTATATCTATTTGAAAACTTTTTCGTGGGGAAAGCCACAGAACACCTAATAGGAGAAGGAGTATTGCCGGAACATTTGAATGATGACCGATTAGGAAGAGGATTAGACAAATATCACCGAGCGGGAATAACGAAAATATTTACAGCATTATCCCTAAAAGCAACGCATATTTTTCAAGTAGAAATGAACAGTGTTCATATAGATGGGAGTTCAATGGCAGTACAAGGAGAGTATGAAATAAAGGGAAAAAATAACGAAATAATTGAAGGAGAAGAGCGAGAAGTAGAACCCGAGATGAAAGCCATAGAGATAGTTCATGGATATTCGAGAGATAAAAGACCAGATCTGAAACAATTTATCATTGACATGATTGTAACCGGAGATGGAGACGTGCCGCTGTATCTAAAAGTGGATTCCGGAAATGTCGATGATAAAAGTGTATTTGTCGAAAGATTAAAAGAGTTTAAAAAACAGTGGACATTTGCGGGGATATATGTGGGAGATAGTGCCTTATACACAGCGGATAATTTATCAGCGATGAGAGAGATGAAATGGATAACAAGAGTGCCGTTAAGTGTGAAAGAAGCAAAAAATAAAATAGTAGAGATTGAAGAGAATGAATGGGAAGAGAGCCAAATAAAAGGATATAAGATGGCAGAGCGAGAAAGTGAATACGGCGGCATCAAACAAAGATGGGTAGTTGTAGAAAGCGAAGCGAGGAAAAAAGCAAGGCTCAAACAAATAGACAAGCAGATAGAAAAACAAGAAGAAAATGCACAAGCCAGTGTACGCAAGCTTTACAGACAGTTGTTTGCTTGTAAAGACGACGCAAAGAAAGCCATTAAAACACTTTCTTGCTTCATGGAAATATCACCAAATAAAAGAAATTGAATGTCGAGAAAAACGAGTTAAGCAGCCTGAGAAAAAGAGCGAGAAAAAATTCTATCAAGTTAGTGGTCAAGTTGAGAGGCAAGAATCCGTCATCGAAGCGGAAAAAATCAAAGCAGGCAGATTTATTTTAGCGACGAATATATTAGACGGAACTGAGGTAAGTAATCAGGAGATATTAGAAGAATATAAAGGACAACAAAGTAACGAAAGAGGATTTAGATTTCTCAAAGATCCGTTGTTCTTCACATCGAGTGTATTCGTTAAAAATCCCCAGAGGGTGGAAGCGATTGCGATGATAATGGCACTATGTTTGTTAGTGTATAACCTCGCCCAAAGAAAATTGCGAAAAGAATTAGCATCTGCCAATGAGACCGTGAAAAATCAGGTCAAAAAATTAACAGGTAGACCGACAATGAGATGGATATTTCAGATGTTTCAAGCTGTGCATTTAGTGACTGTAGCTGGAAAGCGATACGTGAGTAATTTAACCTTAGAACGTCAACACATATTGAAACATTTAGGAAAATATTGCCGGGAATATTATTTAATTGTTGAAGATGGATGAATCAGAGTATACAAATAATACTATTTGGTCATAATCCGAAGTTATTCGCGGAAATTAAAATTGTTTTCGTGGTCATTATCCTGAAAAAAATATCCAAGTTTTATCCAGGAAATTATTTTTTAAATGTAAGTTGATAAATTTACATCATTAATACTCCATGTTCGTCTAAGAATGAACAAAAAAGCAACAGAAACGCAAGAATTGTTGGACTGATTGATTTTGTCGGAGTAAATTTTTTATTACTTCCTAATGCTGTCCGTCAGGATCTGCGGAATGTAGGTTAAATCCTTCTTTTAGCCTCTCGATGATACAAAATATTTTCGTTTTTTTTGAATTTAGCGGGTTGGAGATTGATGCTATCAATATAAGCATTGCTGAGATCCACTTGACTCAGATTAGCATCACTCAGATTAGCGTCATTCAGATTAGCATCACTCAAATCTGCCCCTCTCAAATCAGCCCCGCTTAAGTTAGCACCACTTAAATTAGCATCGGTAAAATCAGTATTTCTCAGATTAGCCCCACTCAAATCAGCATTACTTAAATCCGCATTATTGAAGTCAGCATAACTCAGATTAGCCCCACTCAGATCAGCGTCACTTAGGATAGTATCCATCAAATCGGCTTGACTCAGATCCGTTCTACTCAAGTTAGCATGACTTAAATCTGCCCGACTCAAGTCCGCACCCTTTAAATTAGCACCAATAAGATTAGCATTGCTCAGGTTAGCATCAATCAGATCAGCACCTTTCAGGTTAACTTCACTCAGATCCGCATGACTCAGATCGGTAGCAATCAAGCAAGCACCAGAGAGTTTCGCAGCATTCAGTTTCGCTTTATGAAGTTTCGCTTTATCCAGGTGACTGTTACTCAGATCAGCGGTAATTAAATTGGCTTCTTGTAAGTTAGCTTCATAGAGAAACGCTTTCGGTAAGTTGATACGTTGTAAATTTGTCCCTGGAATATTGAGTCCTCTCAAACTCACACCATCTTCATTCAAATCTTGCAGGGCTTGAACCCGCGCATAGCTAGTTTGTCGTCCATGGGCAGCGTCTATTGTGCGCCAAGCTTGGTAATAGAATTGTTTTTTTCGATTCGGCGTTTCTTTTAAAAATAAAACAACCGCCGCAAAAATACTGATAGCTTCAACATTATTCAGAATTTTAGAAAGTTGAGAGTTCTCATCCGTAATCAGGATCACGCCGATGACCAGAACAGTCGCCCCGACAACAACTGACCAAGTGGGTAACTTCCAGAAATAAGCGACGAAATGAACTGAAAATTTTCGTACCCAAAAGATTAATCGCTTAAGTTTTGTCTTCACTGAATCACTATTTAACCTCCTAATACATCTTTTCCAGGATGCCCATCTATTATAAATCCCCCGAACTTTATTCGAGGGATTAGGCTTAAGTCTTTAATTTCACTGACGCCAATAGGTTTAAGCGGGATTGGTTTGAGTTCGCTTCTCTAGGAGACTAACAATTGATGCCTTTTCCAGCAGCCCAACCAGGACTCCATTTTCGCGCACCACAGGCAATTGAGTAAATTTGCCTTGTTCCAGCAGCGTAATCACTTCTAACAGAGACTGATCGGATTTGACGATCGCATCCAAATCCACAGGCTGGATCAGTTCACTGACTGGAGTCGTTGTCCAGTTTGAGGTGGGGATCGTTTTGAGATCATCAACCGCGATCGCACCGATCAATTGTCCTTGTTCATCAGTCACCAAGAACTTGCGCCATTCTTTTTTGCCGATAATATAGTTGTTGGCAAATTCCCGCAGCGACAGATCAGCCGAGATAATTGGACTCTCTGGAATTACCGCATCTTCAGCTTTCAGATCCTGGAGTTTTTCTTGCAGGGTGGCTGATTGCGCCGACATACCCGCATTTTGCAGCAGGAATACCCCAATTAATAGCGTCCAGATGCTACCAAAGTTACTCAGTCCCAAGACAGAAAGGATGCCGATGCTGATTCCCATCCATCCCACAACCTGACCAACCCGGCTAGCAAAAACAACACCTCGATAGGGATTCCCGGTGATTTTCCAAACCACGGACTTGAGGATATTGCCACCATCTAACGGTAAGCCAGGAATCAGGTTGAACAGGGCTAAGACTAAATTGATCGAAGCCAGTAAACTGAGAATGGCTGCCAAGGGACCAGAGACGCCGCTGCTCACGCCGATACCCGTAAATAGGGCAAAAAGGGCTAAACTAACTAAAGGACCCGCGATCGCCACCCAGAATGCGTCGGCTGGCGTTTGAGATTCCTTCTCTAAGCTGGCTAGACCCCCAAAGAGAAACAGGGTAATCGATTTCACCTCAATGCCCTGGCGAATGGCGACTAAACTATGCCCCAATTCATGGGCTAAAACCGAGGCAAATAGCAACAGCGCCCCCACGAATCCCAGCACCCAGGGTAAAAGACCTGTCAATCCAGCAAACCCGCCGAGATATCCGCCAAACTCAAAGGTGACCAAAGCTAGAACTAAAAACCAGGAGGGATTTACATAAAAGGGAATCCCCCATAAATTACCAACACGAATACTACCGTTCATACGAATTACCTCAAATCTACTGTCAAAGAAAACGTTTTTATAGTTGTTATAGTGTCCTCCTTGGGGTCTGAATCTATCGTAACGAAATGTAAAACTTCCGTTCCACTATTATTTTTCGTAAAATCCGACCCTAGGGGTTCGGTTGTGAACATCAGCAGGTCTGTGCTGTCTGTCTAGGTGTCGTTGATAATAATAGAGGAAGGACAACCTCAATGTGCCACTATTTGTTGTTTTCATCTTCAGCCCACTCATCCTCTTAATTTAGGTCATGTCTGTTTCTGAATCCACTACTATCCAGTCTTATCACCAAGAAGAACTCCAGCAAATCCTGAATCTCGCGATCGTCCGTCAAGCCAATGGCGGCGAGTTTTCCCGGACGCAGCTTGTGGAAATTGCAGCTGAATTGGGAATCTCGCCAGCGAACCTCCAACTAGCGGAACAGGAATGGCGGCTTCAGCAGCAACAGCAGCACAAGCGCCAGGAGTTTGAACAATATCGGCGCAGCCAATTAAAGCAGCGGTTGGGCAAATATATTATCGTTAACAGCTTTTTAGTTGTGATTAATTTGCTCAGTGATGGTCAGCTTTCCTGGGCATTGTATATTCTCTTGTTTTGGGGATCAGGACTGGGTTTGAAGACGTGGAATACTTATCAACTTCAAGGAGACGCTTATGAGAAAGCGTTTCAAAAGTGGTATCGCCAGCAACAGTTTAATCAGTTGACTCAATCCATTTTTACCCGGCTGAACAATTGGATTAAGGCAACAGGGTGATGTTTTGATTTTTTCTTTTATGTCCTAACTAGAGTGCGTAGCGCTATATCTCTGGCAAAACTCCAACGCTACGGCGACATCACTGGTTTGCTGTGGATACGTTACCACCGGACGATCAATGACAATTAATGGAATTCCCAACTGCGCCGCCACTTGTCGCTTCGTCGCCTCTCCCCCGGCTACCCCAGACGCCTTAGTCACTACCCGTGAAATATCCCAGTGACGCCAGAGTGCCATTTCCAATTCAACGGGTACAGGGGGGCGTAGGGCTATAATGCGATCGCGACTAAATCCGGCTGCGATAGCCGCCTCTAAAGACGTAACGGCGGGAAGAATCCGGGCAAATAGAGTCGATCGCGCTTGCCAGTCTTGAAATAAGGATAAAACTTTATAACCAACGGTTAACAGTACCCGTTGTTGGTTCAAATAGTTACCCGCCACCAACGTTTCAAAGCTGTCTAAGGTAATCACAGGGGGTTGATTATTCGTCTGTAGGGGCGGGTTTAGGGAATTTGGTTTCGCTGTTGATGATAACCTTTGTTCAAAACCCGCCCTGACCGATGTGTAGGGGCGGGTTTCACTATTATCATTTGTTGTCACCCTGATGTTACTAAACCCGCCCTGATTTCCCCCATCTCCCTCGTTTCCCTTAACCAGAGGACGTTCAAAACGCAGGTAGGGAATTTGGTAACGTTGTGCAGTCGCGATCGCAATTCGGGAAATTTCTACTGCATAGGGATGAGATGCATCAAGTATGGCTGTAATCTGCTGCTGTTGACAAAGCTGCTCAATCTGCTTCCCATTCAAGCGCCCTACTTGTATCTGTAAACTGGGTGTTTGAGGATAAAGTGACTCAGCGGCAGCTGTTGTCACCGTAACCAGACAAGGCAGATCTCCAGACGCGATCGCCTCTGCTAACTGTACACTCTCACTTGTCCCACCAATCAGCCACAGACGCCTTTGACTCTCTGGCAAAACCTACCGACCTTTCAGCGCTCTGTTAAAGTTTTTCCGATAAGACTTATTAGCCACAATCAAAACGGGCCACAACAGAGACAAATAAATCCGGTTAGGCAAGCCACGGGAGAAGTTTGTCCGATTGAACCCCGTCCAGAACTTCCAAGCGCCGTAGCCATAAATCCCTAACACCAGAAGCAAAACTAATACTTTCATCCAAATTAACCCCCAAGAAGCCGAATCAGGGACTGTTTTACACCGACTGCGAAGCCTCAGCCGAGCAAAAGCGAGCCTGCTAATTTACTCATTTTAGACCAACTCCTCCAAAACGTCTCCGGTGATCTCTGGAGGTATACGAATCCTTGAATAACTTTTCAAATCAAGCTTTCAGCTTTTTGACTTTAACATTTCAGTCCTGGGTAGAATTGATCCCAGCTACAAGTCAAAGTAGCATATAAGTTCAGTTCCAGTCTATTTATCCATCTATGTGTCAGTTGTAGCGTGACCTTGCTAGCTCAGCTTTTCTCATCAGGAACGGTTGAACGAGACAATAAGTAGAAAACTATACGGTTCAAACCCCGTCAAGCCCAAAAATTTTTAGGAGGACTTATGCGAGCAGTGCTGATGGCAGGCGGTTCGGGAACACGTCTGAGACCACTAACCTGTGATCTGCCCAAACCCATGGTGCCGGTACTCAATCGACCGATCGCGGAACACATTATCAACCTACTCAAACGCCATAACATCACCGAAGTCATTGCTACACTTTACTACCTCCCCGATGTGATGCGGGATTATTTCCAAGATGGCAGTGACTTTGGCGTGCAAATGACGTATGCGGTCGAAGAAGAGCAGCCCCTCGGTACTGCTGGTTGCGTGAAAAATATTGCCGAACTACTCGATGATACCTTCATTGTGATCAGTGGTGACAGCATCACCGACTTCGATTTGCAAGCCGCCATTGAATTCCACAAAAGTCGTAAGTCGAAAGCCACCATTGTTCTCTACCGCGTCCCCAATCCTGTGGAATTTGGGGTGGTAATTACCGATGAACAAATGCGGATTCGCCGCTTTTTAGAAAAACCCTCAACCAGTGAGATTTTCTCGGATACGGTAAATACAGGCACTTACATCTTAGAACCGTCTGTCCTGGATTACCTGCCCGAAAACACAGAATCTGACTTTTCTAAAGACCTGTTTCCCCTACTCTTAGACAAAGGGGAACCCATGTATGGCTTTGTCGCGGATGGATATTGGTGTGATGTCGGTCATCTTGATGCTTACCGCGAATCCCACTACGACGCCTTAGATAGAAAAGTAGAGATTGACTTTGCCTACGAAGAGCAGAAACCAGAACTATGGGTGGGGCAAAATACATCCATTGATCCTACAGCTAAAATCGAAACCCCAGCCCTAATTGGCAGTAATTGTCGCATTGGTCCAGGGGTAAATATTGAGGCAGGAACCGTCATTGGGGATAATGTCACCGTTGGGGCTTACGCTGACCTGAAGCGTCCGATTCTCTGGAATGGTTCGATTATTGGCGATGAAGTCCATCTGCGGGCTTGTGTCATTTGCCGAGGAACGCGGGTGGATCGTCGTGCCCATGTCTTAGAAGGTGCGGTTGTGGGGGCTTTGTCCACCGTGGGAGAAGAAGCGCAAATTAGCCCTAGTGTGAGGGTTTGGCCCAGCAAGAAAATTGAATCGGGTGCCATGTTAAACATGAACCTGATTTGGGGAAGTACAGCGCAACGGAATCTTTTTGGTCAGCGCGGCGTTCAAGGCTTAGCAAATATTGATATTACGCCAGAGTTTGCGGTCAAATTAGGGGCGGCTTACGGATCAACCTTAAAAGCGGGGTCTCAAATTACCGTCTCTCGCGATCAACGTAGTATCTCTCGCATGGTATCGCGATCGCTAATTGCGGGCTTGATGTCGGTGGGGGTTCATGTCCAAAACCTAGAAGCCACAGCCATCCCCATCGCTCGTCTGGTTGTACCCACACTAACCGTGATCGGGGGGATTCACGTCCGGGTACACCCGGATCGCCCTGACTATATTCTGATCGAGATTTTTGATTCCCACGGCATCAATATCTCTAAGGCGAAGGAGAAGAAAATTGAAGGGGCTTACTTCAAAGAGGACTTGCGCCGATCGCCGATTCCAGAAATCGGCAATGTCAACTACCCCAGCCAGTTACTCGATCTCTATAGCGTCGGCTTTGAGCGGCATTTAAATGTGCAAGCGATTCGCAATAGTGGCGCGAAATTAGTGATTGACTATGCTTATGCCGTTTCTGGGGCGGTTCTCCCCGTCTTGTTGGCGAAATTCGGCTGTGATGCCGTTGTCCTAAATGCCAGCTTAAATCAAATGTCCCTATCTGCCGATGAACGAGAAGGATTGCTAACCCAACTCGGTCAAGTGGTGGAAGCCTTAAAGGGCAATTTTGGCGTGCAGGTGTCCGCGAATGGGGAACAACTGATCTTGGTGGATGAATCCGGAATGCCTGTACGTGGGGAAACCCTAACCGCGCTGATGGTTAGCGTGATGCTGACGGCTCATCCTCGCAGTACTGTAGTGGTTCCGGTTCATACCTCCGGTGCTGTGGAACAAATCGCCCGTCGTCATGATGGTCGAGTGATTCGTACTAAGGCGAATCCAGCGGCGTTGATGGAAGCCTCTCAAACTAATCCTAATGTTGTGTTGGGTGGTTCTGAGGAAATGGGCTTTATTTTTCCGCAACTCCATCCCGGATTTGATGCCATGTTCTGCATCGCCAAGTTAATTGAGATGCTAACCATTCAAGAGCGATCCTTAGGTCAGATTCGCAGCGAATTGCCTCGGGTGTGCCATAAAATCTATACCATGCGCTGTCCTTGGACGGTCAAGGGAGCATTAATGCGCCACTTAGTCGAAACCCATGCCAATGATGACTTAGAACTGATTGATGGGGTGAAAATTGTGGATCGGTACACAGACAGTTGGGTGTTGATTTTGCCCGATGCTGGAGAACCCCTAGTCCATATCTTTGCCAACAGCGATGATCGGAATTGGGTCGATGAAAATCTGAGAAAATATCGCACGTATGTGCAAGAGTTCATCGAACAAGAGCAAGGGTTAGAACTGCCCCAAGCAGAATCGACTGTCTAGGAGGTGTAAAGACGTAGCAGGCTACGTCTCTACCGTCAGGGCGGGTTTCGTACTTTCTGTCTTCTCCCTCCTGACAATATAGTACTTTTGTTCTAAATTAAAGAAGGAAGCCGTTGAGTTATAGCAACGGACTCCTTTTTCGTTGGTCAACATAAGTCTGCTAGGTAAGGAGTCAATAGCTCCTATCAGAGTGATGATAGAATGGGCGAATATGGTTTTTTAAACGACCAATTGTCCCAAACATAAGCGCGACTCAACTAGCAGTCATGGTCAATCAGTGACTCGACCAATTACCCAAAGCGCCAGGAGATATTAACGATGAATAGCTGCGTCTTGATGGCACAAATTATTCAAGATCCAGAACTGCGTTACACCTCAGATAATCAAACCCCGATTGCCCAAATGCTGGTGCAGTTTCCCAGTGTGCGTTCTGATGATCCACCTTCAACACTTAAAGTAGTCGGTTGGGGCAATTTGGCTCAAGAAATCAAGGAAAACTATGGGGTTGGTGATCTTGTAGTCCTGGAAGGGCGTCTGAGTATGAATACGATTGAGCGCCCCGAAGGATTTAAAGAAAAACGGGCTGAATTAACCACTTATCGAGTTCATAAGCTGGGTGCAGATACGGACATGGGGCTACAAACGGCTACCGTTTCCCCAACGATGCAGGCGACAACAATCCCATCATCACCTAAGCCTAACGAGAATGTGGTTCCCATGCGATCGCGCCCAGCCCCTCCAACCCCGGCACCTGTATCTGCACCCAGAGATCAGGACTATGATTATTCATCGCCGATTGAGCAGCCGACTTATGAACCGACTACGGTGCCAAACGTTCCCCCGGTTCCTGATACCCAGAAAGATTTAGATGATATTCCGTTTTAAAGATAATTGGCACACCTTTAGCGTCTCTTAAGGGAGGGAAATCTTGAATGTAAAGACATGCCATGGCGCATCTATAGGGGTGGATTTCATGACTAAGAAATGTTAACCACCCTCAAATTCTGACTGTTCCCGGTTCCCTCGCCTTACCACCTATTCAGCCGCCCCTACTTATCGACTGCAATGAGCCGCAACTTGGTAAGATATTTAACTGCCAATGTTGCGGTACCGATGATCGAATCTGGCAAAATTTGCTATAATTTCCAAAACTAATCATTCAGATTAGTTTTAATAATAGTGTTGGTTAATTTGTCAGATAGGATAGAATTGTGTTTCAAGTTCTCTACCCCCTCATTCAGGCGATTCAGCCTTTCCTCATACCCTTGTGCTTTTGTCTAGCGTGGACAATAGTAATCATGAGCCTAGTAACAGTCGGGTTGGCGATTAAAGACGGTGTGGCAAATGCTAAGCGTATGCATCAAATCCCTTGTAGCCACTGTCAATTTTTTACCAACGATTATCGTCTCAAATGTACCATTCATCCGTCTGTTGCCAATTCGGAACAAGCGATTAATTGCCGAGACTATTGTGCAGCTAATCAGAGTATAACGCTGAATTAGCCAAAGGTTGTGGACGTGCCTATATTAAAATAATTCTAAAATGCTGTAATCCTTGTTAGTATTGGATTACGGCAAATACTTAAGGTTATCCCCTCAGATTGAGATTCAACCGAGGGGTGGTTTTCATGAAAAATATTGTGACAAAATGAGCATTATTCAGACTCACCAGATCGTTTGTTTAGAATACGCAACACGCCACTTATACGCTGAAGTGATTGAAGTCGTTGAATGGCGGCAGATTTGCTGGTTGCGTCCTTTGATGTTAGCTGTAACCTCAAGCGAGAATGAAGATATAACCTCGGTTCTGCCTCAATCTCTCAGATTGTATGATTTGCGTCAAGGACCTGACGTACTTTGGCCCACAAAGTTTTTACGACTGGTTTGGGATACGGAGGTCATTCCTCTATTAGCGCAACTGGAAGACTTACATCGTCACCCAAAAGATAATTCTGATACTCGCCATCAACTTGCTGATTTCATTGCTGAAATTTGGCAAACCTATCCCCAGGAGTTTGATTCATCCCTGAAATCAACTCTATAGGGTAATCTAAAACTGGCTTTTGGCACTTACAAAAATTTCCCGTCTAGCTGGTGATGATTAACGTAACCCTCTAAACACTAGGAACTAACCGGATTCTACCCGCATCCATCTCAGCCATTAATAATTCAAGGGCTTCGTAATCAGCATCGGAAATATATCCTAAGCGAGTTAATTCGTAGTTAATTTCATTCTCTATATCAGGAGTTAGTTGCCTGATATAAAGCGCTCTTTCAACCAAATGGCGGATAACGTAGGTGGTTTTCACTGTTGATATACACAGAATTCCATACTAGATCAATTCTCTGGGAAATTGCTAGACGAGAGCGTGATTATAATCTTTTTTTTTAGTGATCTATGTCACTGTTATTTGGCAAAAAATCGTATAGGGAATTGATTTGATAACTAAGCAGACGGTTGGCTTAAGCCGCTGAAAAAGGAGCAATTCTAACAGTTTATCGCAGATCAGTCCTTCTTGGGTAATCGATTAGCGTATTTGATTATACAAAAAATTGTTAAAGAAGTAGAATAAATGCTAAAACATGATTCATTTTATTCTCTACCTGAAGGAAGATGTCACAGATAGGCTATTAATTATAAATATAAAGCAACTGGTATTAAGGATAAATATTTCGTGACGCAGAAATTGTGGGATAAGACTTTTGACTAAGTGTTCATTATTCAGTATATTAGGATACAAAGTTGAATCTTTTTTTACGGAACACTAAAAACTGAAAGAAGGAAAATCACCGACGAAGGAAGCCTTAACCCGTTATTAATGAAAATTTGTAGCTGATTGGAGAATTGACGCGCTATCTTTAGGTGGATTCTCTAATCCAATGTCTTAACCTATACAAATCTGAGGAGTGAGCTATGGCAATCACAACTTTAAACTCCAAATTATCAATCGTTAGACCAACGGGTCAGGTTAATGCCTCTAATGCGGTTGAATTGGATCGGCAACTGAAATCAGCTATTTTGTCGGAACGCTATTCGACGGTGCTGGTAGATATGCAGCAGGTAGAAACCCTTGACAGTGCTGGCTTGGGTGTATTGGTATCCGCGTTGCGTTTAGCGCAACAGCGAAACCAGCGCTTTAGCATTTGCAGTGTGGGGGATTCGGTTCGGATGATTTTTGAGCTAACTCAACTGGATCAAGCTATGGAAATCTTTGAAAGCTATGATGCGTTCTTGGCAACCTTAACCGCTCAAGAAGACAGCTCAAGACGGACAATGGCGTATGCTTAATCCCTTGGCATTAGCTAGCTCAAACGCTCAGTAGTGTTCCCTGATAACGCTGTCAAGTAGATGTCCCTGATATCGAGAAACTAGGACAATATCATAAAGTAGGTGAATTGTACACTTCCCTGACGGATTCATTTGTTCTTATTGGAGACAGTCACAGGATTGTCGAGTGACGATTGGGCATTATTGCTAGTCTTCTGTAAGATGGATGAGTTGTAAGGGTTAACCGCACTCGATTCAGAGGGGCAAGGTTGTCATGACGATCGCACCAGAGAAACTACTGACTAAAGACATCATCAAACCAGCCCGCTACCTGGGGAACGAGTTAGGCGCTGTCCATAAACCCTGGGACACGGCTAAGGTGCGCTGGGTATTAACCTACCCAGAAGTCTATGAAGTGGGTGCATCTAATTTAGGGCATATTATTCTCTACAACATCCTAAACACTCAACCTCGACAACTTTGCGATCGCGCGTATTTACCCGCATCCGATTTAGCCACGAAATTGCGGGACACTCAAACCCCTTTGTTTACAGTCGAAAATCGGCGATCGCTCACCGACTTTGATATCCTGGGATTCAGCCTCAGCTACGAACTTGGGGCAACCAATATCCTGGAAATGCTTTCCTTAGCCCAGATTCCCCTCACTTGGCAAGAACGGGCAAATCATAGCATTACCGAAATTCCCCTAATTTTTGCTGGCGGACAAACC
Organism: Coleofasciculus sp. E2-BRE-01; assembly: GCF_040221695.1. Taxonomy (NCBI): domain Bacteria; kingdom Bacillati; phylum Cyanobacteriota; class Cyanophyceae; order Coleofasciculales; family Coleofasciculaceae; genus Coleofasciculus; species Coleofasciculus sp. E2-BRE-01. The sequence continues at coordinate 17,120 of NZ_JAVKEA010000216.1, forward strand.
GCGACATCCAACCCAGAACCCTACGCCGACTTTTTAGACGTTGTGGCGCTAGGGGATGGGGAAGAATTACTCCCCGAAATGGGTTTAATTATTGAAGAAGGAAAAGCCGCCGGATTAACTCGCACGGAATTACTCTTAGACTTGGCGCAGATTCCGGGGGTTTATGTGCCACAATTCTACGATATGGCAGAGGATGGTTCAGTTCATCCCAATCGCCCCGATGTGCCAGCGCGGATTTTGCGGCGAGTCGCTACACCAATCCCGGAGTATTCTATTGGACTCGTACCCTATATCGAAACCGTTCATGATCGGTTAACGATTGAAGTTCGACGCGGTTGTACCAGAGGGTGTCGTTTTTGTCAACCGGGAATGTTAACCCGCCCCGCTAGGGATGTAGAACCGGAGAAAGTCGTGGATGCGATCGCAAAGGGAATGGGGGCGACGGGATATAATGAGTTCTCTCTGCTTTCCCTCTCCTGTTCCGATTACCTGTCCCTACCCGCCGTGGGATTGGAGGTAAAGAATCGTCTCAAAAATGAGAATATCTCTCTGTCTCTCCCCAGCCAACGGGTAGATCGGTTTGATGAGAATATTGCCAATATTATCGGCGGTACGCGCAAAAGCGGGTTAACCTTTGCCCCAGAAGCTGGCACCCAGCGGATGCGGGATATTGTGAATAAGGGATTGACGAACGAAGAATTGCTGCGGGGTGTGAAGACGGCATTTGAGCAAGGGTGGGATAAAGTTAAACTCTACTTTATGATTGGCTTGCCCGGTGAAACCGATGCCGATGTGATCGGGATTGCGGAAACGGTGAGGTGGTTGCAGCAAGAATGTCGGGCATCGGGGCGGAAACGGTTTAACTTTAATATCACGATTTCTAACTTTACGCCTAAGCCGCATACACCATTCCAGTGGCATTCGGTGTCTACGTCTGAGTTTATCCGCAAGCAAGACTTATTACGCGATGCTTTTCGCCGGATTAAAGGTGTGAAAGTCAACTACACCGATGTGCGAATTTCGGCAATGGAAGACTTTGTGGGGCGCGGTGACAGACGCTTAGGGGCGGTGGTGCGTCGCGCCTGGGAATTGGGTGCGGGAATGGATGCCTGGTGGGAAAGTTTAGATAAAGCGTTTGCGGCTTGGGAAGGTGCGATCGCAGAATCAGATCTTACCTGGAAATATCGCCAAATCGAAAATGGCGAATGGAATGTGTTTGATGGTGCAAACCTCTCGCACTCAGACGGGGCGGGTTTAGTTGCATCTGGGTATAAAGCAAAGGATAGTAGTGAAACCCGCCCCTACACCCTTTCCCCCTTACCCTGGGATCATATTGATACCGGGATTGATAAAAACTGGCTGATTGAAGACTTACAACGCGCCCTAGATGCGGCGACTGTACCCGATTGTGCCTTTGAGGGCTGTTCTCACTGTGGGATCTGTGGCACGGATTTCGGTCATAATATTGTCTTTGAACCGCCACAAATTCCCGAATTTACAGGTCATTTTAAGCCAAATCAACACAAAGCGCAGCGATTGCGGGTGTGGTACGGTAAGGTGGGCGAAATGACATTAGTCAGTCATTTGGATTTAGTCCGGTTATTTGACCGTGCCGTGAGACGGGCATCGTTACCGATTACCTTTACTGGCGGATATCATCCTGGACCCCGGATTATGATCGCGAATGCGTTGTCATTGGGGATGTCGAGTAGTGGTGAGATTGCTGACTTTGAGTTAACCGAGTCGATGGATGTGGCGGAGTTTCAGCAACGGCTAGCGGATCAGCTGCCGCCGGATATCCCAGTTTATCAGGTTGAAGAAGCGGATTTAAAGGTTCCAGCGACAACCCGCCTCTTAGAGAAAGCGGAGTATCGGCTTGAAGTGGTAAGCGAAGCGGGATCAGCGTCGCTGCAACAGTGGCAAAATTGGGTTAATCAGGTAAACCAGGCTGAGGCGATTTGGCTAGAGAAGCGAACCAAGTCGGGGAAAAAGAAGTCGGTGAATTTACGCGATCGCTTATTTGAGTTAGAACTGATAGAGGTGAAAACAGACGCCCCATCCCAACCCGCCCTGCTACGTTATGTTGGCAGTTGTCGGAATGACGGCACGCTGCTGCGACCTGAAGATATCATCTATATGGTAGAGCAGGTAGGGCAACAGGAATTCCAGTTATTGCACAGTCATCGACAACGGCTCATTTTAGGTGAGGCGATTTAACTCAGGATGAATGTCACTGACTTAAAGCCCCGACACCCGCGAGGAGATTGATACATTTATCAGTGCTTTAAAAGAGGCGATTCCCTTTGTAATAGCGCTCCAATGTCAGGCAAGATAAAGAATAAATCATCGGGTTATCGCCATTTGTCCCAATTGCAGCCGTTCTGAATAATTAAGGATTTTTTCCCCACGTTGCCCTGTTCCCTGTGGGGATTAACTAATGTCCTAACGTATCCTCGTAGTGCTATAACAACAAAGGTTCTGGAGTTCGGCTCAGGGAAGATTAATTTTGGTCGCCTGCTGACTTTCTCAGATCGGGTGCAGATTTTGGGGTTTGGTTCAATTGCTGTAAGATGCTCTCCAATTCTTGTTGGTATTGACCGTATTTTTGCCAATTGCCTTGACGCATGGCTTCCTGTGCTTTTTGATAGGTTTCCAAGGCGGATTGGGCGAGTTTGGAAACTCCTTCTTTTGGTGGAGCAGATGGTAGAGTCGAAGTAGGTTGTTGCACGTCTGCTTGGGTTCCGCCAAAGATAGTCGCTAAAGCTTCCTCTAAGGTTTCTTCCATAACCACTTCTTTCGCATAAGCAACAATTACCCGCTTCAATTCTGGCAGTTCGCCTTGTTCAGCCCGCAGATAAACGGGTTCGACGTACAGTAATGATTGGTCAATGGGAATCACTAACAAATCGCCGCGAATTACTCGCGATCCTTCCTGACTCCATAACGTTAATTGTTGGGAAATTTGCGGATTTTGGTCAATGCGAGCTTCAATTTGGGATGGACCATAGACGAGTTCTTGTTTCGGGAATTCGTACAAGAGCAATTTGCCATAGTTTTCCCCATCAGAACGCGCTGCCATCCACGCAATCATGTTATCTTTATTGACGGGCGTAAAGGGCAGAATTAGAATAAATTCTTCGCTTGACGCTTCGGGTAAGCGCATGATCACATAGTAAGGCTCCATGATCCGCTCATCCCCTTGATAGATTTCGGTAGGGAAACGCCACAAATCCTCCCGATTGTAAAAGACTTGGGGATTATTCATGTGGTAAGACAGATACATCTGCGCCTGAATGGTGAATAGATCCAGGGGATAGCGGAAATGGGCTTTTACATCGGCAGGAATCTCGTTTTGGGCGGTAAATAAGGTGGGGAATATTTTGCGATAGGTTTGCAGTACTGGATCATCTTCATCAACAACCACAAACTGCATGGTGCCATTAAACGCATCCACGACAACTTTAACAGAGTTGCGAATATAATTGATATCGCCTAGAGACATTTGGGCGATATCGTCGCCTTGGACGATGGCGCTAGCATTATTACTTTGAGAAACAGGTTCAGAATAGGGATAGCGATCGCTTATCGTATAAGCATCAATAATCCACTGCAATCTGCCATCAATTAGGGTAATATAAGGGTCTTTATCAAACCGCAAAAAGGGTGCAACTTGGTTCACCCGTTCCCCAATCTGGCGATGGTAATGAATGCGGGAGGTGTTGATAAAGTAATTGGAGATTAAAATTTTTAGATCGCCCAAATCATAAGCATAAGCTAATCGTTGCCAGAGGGAAGGAATGGGTACGCCACCTTTCCCGGCGTAGGTAGTGAAGGCATTTTCATCGCCACGGGGATAGTCAAATTCTTGGGTATTTGTACCTGTAAATATATAGGTGTCGGTTTCTTCGCCATAGTAAATGGCGGATTCATCCACCTGAAGATCGACTTGAGAGATAGGCGGAATATCTTTGATAAACAGTTCGGGTAAGCCATCCTCGGTGACTATATTAACCGGACTCATCACCAAACCATAGCCATGGGTATATTTTAGCCGTTCGTTGACCCAAGTCTGAGCGCGATCGGGGACTTGGGAATACACTAATTCCCTGGGTGAAAGCATCACCTGTCTGTAATTCTCGTCAATAGTGTAGCGATCAACATCGACATCTTTAAATCGATAGTAAAGGCGAATTTCTTGGAGTTGGCGATAGGTACTTAATAACGGTCGATAATCCCACAAGCGAATATTACGAATCGTGGATTGGTTTTCTTGCAACGCTTGACGACTTAATTGTTCTTCCGCTGGATAGTCCTGGGTTGGTACTTCGTCTAAATCATAAGCTTTGCGCGTATAGGCGATATTATGTTCAATGTAAGGCTTTTCTTTTTCTAATTCATTCGGTTCGACAATAAATCGTTGTTGAAACCAGGGAAAAAGACCACTGAAAACGAAAAAAGCAATCAGATAAATTCCGATTCCGTAGGTAGGTAAGGTAATATTGTTTTGCCAAATTGCCAGGATAAACGACAAGCCTAGCAGAAGGGATACAATGCTCATAATCCAGAACGCTAGACGTTGAGCATGAGCATCGGTGTACCCTGCACCATAGACGACACCATCGCCTGTGAAGAGTAATTCATAGCGTTCTAGCCAAAAGCCGATCGCGATAACTAAAGCAATTCCTGCTAACAGTAAACTGAGATGGGTTTTTACGTCTTTAGTGAGGAAATGTTGCCAGTAGCGATCTAACCTTATTTTGCCTTTTAACACATAAACGGCAACAGCTAGAACAAACCCCCAGCCTAAGAGAGTCAATACCCAATCTTTTAACCCCTCATAGAACGGAAACTGAAACAAGTAAAACCCAATATCCTGTTGATAAATGGGGTCAGTCAGATTAAACTCGGTGGCATTCAGATATTTTAATATCGTCTCCCAAGCCGATGCACTGCTGGTGGCGGCGGCTAAACTAATCAGGAAGATCGCCACTAAGACGGCGGAATTGGCGATACTATCGGTATAGGGAGCTAAATCACTACCGTCTAGGAAACGAAACGCGCGATCGCGAGTTAGACGCTGCGCCATCCAGTAGTTAAACCATAAGAATAGTCCGTAAATAATAAAGGTTCCCACCCAAGCAATAATTTTCCAGGTGATCCGTGTCCAGAATACATCTGAAAAGTTAACGGAATTAAACCACCAGGCTTCTGTAAGAATGTGAACCAGGGTGTGAGAGAAAGGTAAGCCGAGGATAACGACTAATAGAAAGCCTATGATAATTTTATTGGCTGATTTCATAATTTTTAATTTAATTAACTCACCGGAATCCGTAAGCCATAATCCAACCCTAACACGAATAGCACGCTCCTTAACCTGAGTTTGTAGTAAGCGCTGTCTTCGCTGATGGCACTCAAGTGCCAACTACGAACTCTAACGCTAGTACCATTCTTCTTCAGCATGAGATTATCAACTCACTGCTCACTGCTAAGAGATTTGGACTTCCCATTATAGTGAAGAGACATGATTTTTTCCTCTAACAAACGGGATAAAAATTTTCTTGGGGTGATTCAGTTGTCACATTCTTACGCTGTGTCAGTTCCAAGAATGAAAGCAAGTGACCAATCAAGTATCAATAAAAATTGTCAACTCTATTAAAAATTGATATTTTTTATCAATAACTTAAAAGAAAGATTATTAGAAACAGGTGACTTCAGAGAAGCAATTGAGGACTTCAATTAAGCAATCGAGTTAAATCCTAACTTGGCTAAAGCCTACAATAATCGTGGAGTGTCATATTTTTCAATCGGGAACATTAATCGTGCGATCGCGGATTTCCAAAAGGCAGCAGATTTATCCAGACAACAGGGCGACATGACGCTTTATCAATCGTCTCTTGACCAAATTCAACAGCTTCAGCCGTAAAGAGGTACATAGGGTAAGGGTACGGCATTGCCGTACCCCTACGATTTATATAGATTGAGGTAATCTTTTACAGAAGTTTAAATTGTAGGTTGGGTTGACACTAGGAAACCCAACAGAATCTAGGGCTAAGGTTCCCTTACTACGAACCCAAGCTAACGCTCTATTGTCATTCCAAAAGGGACACAAGAGCGCTAATCTCACAATTAAGGTGTGCCACGCCACTCCCCAAACGATCGCAATTGATTACAGAGCAGGGAAGAGTGAATTTGAATGCCGAACAGCTTAATCCTCACCCCACTATCTGCAAACATCCTTTGCTGATTTAACCATAAATTTTCCGGTAGTAATCTTGATACTCCTTCGACAGCAAAGGCTCCCACCAATCCCGATGGGTCAAATACCATTCAACGGTGCTACGTAATCCTCCTTCAATCGTTTCTTGAGGCGTCCAACCCAGTTTTGCCTTAATTTTGCGAGCATCAATCCCGTATCGGCGATCGTGTCCCGGTCGATCTTTTACAGAAGTAATTAACTTTTTACTCGGAGAAACAGGCAAATCCGAGGCTAATTCATCCATAAGCTGGCAAACCATCTGAACCAAATCCAGGTTTTTGATTTGGTTGTTACCGCCAATGTTATAGGTTTCGCCGGGAGTTCCTTGGTGAATGACTAAATCAATGGCTTGACAGTGATCATTCACATAAAGCCAATCCCGCACATGCTGTCCATCCCCATAAACAGGTAAGGGTTGACCCAGCATGATGTTAATGCACATCAGGGGAATCAGTTTTTCGGGAAACTGATAAGGACCATAGTTATTGGAGCAATTGGTAATTAGCGTCGGTACATTGTAGGTATGATGATAGGCACGGACGATGTGATCACTACCCGCTTTAGACGCCGCGTAGGGACTGTTGGGTTGATAGGGTGTGGTTTCACTAAACAAGGGGTCATTCGGATTCAAACTGCCATAGACTTCATCTGTAGAGACATGGAGGAAGCGATCGCTCTTGAGAGATCCCCGCTTTTTCCAATGCTGGCGAAAGGCTTCCAAGAGAGTGGACGTACCTAAAACATTCGTTCTGACAAATGCTTCGGGTCCCAAAATTGAGCGGTCAACATGGGATTCCGCCGCAAAGTGGGCAACGGTATCAATCGTCTCACTGCGGAGTAAGGCATCAACGAGAGTGCGATCGCAAATATCTCCCGCTACAAACCGCAAATTCTCTCGTCCCTCGACTGGCTCTAGATTCCGACGATTGCCGGCGTAACTGAGCAAATCGAGAACAACGACTTGATCCTCTGGGTAGCGATCGCACCAGTGATGGACGAAGTTGGAGCCAATAAACCCCGCTCCACCTGTTATGAGTATGCGGCGAGGTTCTCGTGAAGGCATAATGACTTGGGTTCCTTTTTGCTGTAATCTCGGAGGGGATAATTCTAACCGTCGATCATCTTAACATCCGGTTGGGGATCAAGGAGTAGACGGGTTCAAAATTGATCCCGAATGCCCTTTTGGGATTAGAGTGTGGGTACAACCACGTTAGGTAGATTGGAGGCTTCAGGGCTTTCCTCTGTTGGATTAGCTGACTCTTCCGGTTGGTCTTTTGGAGCCTCGGACTCTGAGGTTGTGTCTGATGGCGATGGTTGTTCAGAGTTTTCTGGATCACGATCCGAGGTTTCTGGATCGGATGAAGAAGAACTTGGGGAATTCGAGCCCTCAGCCGCCTCCGGATTCTCAGGTTGGGGTGTTGGCGAATTAGACCCCTCAGGAGTCTGATCCGAGGCTTCGGGAGGTGTTGGCTTCGGACAAACCTTGTCTTGATCAGAGAACTCAACAGAGACTTGGTATTCCTGTGGCTGTTCGGTGCGATTCAGAAAACGATGAGCTTGAATTGTATCTTGTGCCTTTTGCTCAAGAATGGGATCACCGGTTCGTTGCATGAGTTGTAAATTCGTTGGTTTACCATCAGCCCCGACGACAACCCGATAAAGGGGTGTGCCACTAAGCTGTTTTTGGCAAGCGGCTATAGGGTAGTTAGCAATCAATGTTCTCCGTTTTACGGGCGGAGGTTCCACTTTATTCTCTTCAGCGCTAGTGCTATCCAACTGGTTATTCGAGTTGGGTTTCTGTGCTATTGGTTGCTCTAGTTCTGATGCAGAATCTTCGGTATCTGGGGTTGGTTCGTCTGTCGTGGCGGAGGAATCATCCTCGTGTTTGTCGTTGATGATATGGTGTTCCGTTGATTGAAAGCGTGGATTTGTCAACACCGATGGGTTGCGATCGCGTAATCCTTTTCCTATACCATCAATACTCGGTGTCGGCTCTGTTTCTGTGGCTCTTGATTCAGGATTCATTGTTCCTGGGGGAGGCGGTGGCGGAAGTTGGCTAGGAAAAACTGGAATTCCTAGATTTCTCCTCATGGATGGAAATGGGGTACTCGGTTGATTCAGGGAGATTCGGGTTCGGGTTCGTTTCGGAGTCGAAGACGACGATGACGGAATTTTTAACGATTGGGAAGGGGGCGCCACGGAAATGTTGCCATCGAGGGGTAAAGAATCTAAGGAATCCTGAGAGGGGAGAGGTGGGAGTGGTGGGAATGGCGATTGTAATGGTGTTTGCTGATAAATATAGGGGGGAACCGTTGGCACCGATAAATCGGGTAGGCGACTCAAATCGGCTTCGCTTAATTCCAACATTTGTACAGTTCGCCGCGTCGGTGGCGCTTCATTGGAAAAAACGGGGACATAAGAGGGTAAGGTTAGCCCCAAGATGACATGAATACCCACCGATGCCATAACCGCGATTCCGGTTGGCTGATTAAGTTTCTCGGAAACCGTTCTAAATAAGAGATTCGACATAGCCGTTATCATTCTCTCCGTTGCGGGGTTGTCGGGAATTCTATTGGTTTTAATAAAAATAATCTAGAGTCTAATTGAACCCAGGGATTAGGTAACGTTGACAATCATGATGGAAAAGTAGGGTAATTTTAGGGTCGGGCGATCGCGTAAATCGTGATAAATCACTTGATCGGGTAGGGTAGCGCGTTCGACTACCCAGGCGGTGTCCAATAATTGGCGGCGATGCAACACCTGCCAGACCTGTTCATACACCGAACTCACTTTCATCAGGACGATGACATCCGCCCAGTCTAAAATTGTTTCCAGTTCCTTTACATTATAGAGAGCTGGCAGCACCACCAAGCGATCGCGCTGTACCGTTAGCGGTAATCCTAACACTGAGGCGGCTGCCATGGGTGAACAAACGCCAGGAATCATTTGCACTACGGCGTTGGGTTGCTGCTGTTGCAGGGTTTGCGCCAAATACGTGAATGTGCTGTAAAAACTGATATCCCCTTCACAAACAAACGCCACATCTTGCCCGACGTTTAGATAATGCCAAACCTGTTCGGCGGCTTCCTTCCACGCTTGGGTAAGAATGTCAAGGTCTTGCACGTAAGGAAATGTTAAAGGCAGTTGAACCTGTTGAGCGTCTAACCATTGCCCCACAATTTGCTGTGCCATACCCAGTTTCCCCCTCACTCCCGCCGGAAACGCCACCACGGGTGCTTGTTTGAGGATACGCAGGGCTTTAAGCGTGATTAATTCGCGATCGCCTGGACCCGCACTCAGACCGTAAAGCGTGCCAACTTGCCCCATGATTATTTGTTACGTTTGATTAAAAAGCTCTACAATCCCAAATGCCACTACCGACTGTTATTCTACCGGGTTTTTTTGCCGGGGCAACTGAATATCGAGGATTAGAAACCGCGTTAAATCAAATTGGGTTTCCCACCGTTACTGTACCGCTACGACAAAGCGATTGGATTCCCACCATTGGCGGTCGCTCAGTTGTACCAATTTTACGCCAACTTGACCAAACCGTGAAACAGGTTATGGCAGATTACAACGCCACTCAGGTTAATCTGATTGGTCATTCCGCCGGAGGCTGGATTGCCCGAATTTACCTGGGCGAAAAACCCTACGATATTCATGGCGATGTGACACCCTCAGTCCCCGGATTATGGAATGCTCATCCTGCTATTGCCACATTGGTAACATTGGGGACACCTCATACTAGCCAAGAGCGCTGGACGAAACGCAATCTGGATTTTGTGGCAATCCACTATCCGGGAGCGTTTTATCCCCACGTTAAATATATCTGTGTCGCAGGTAAAGCCATCTATGGTCAACGACGTTTGGGTCAATGGTTAGCCTATAACAGTTATCAGCAAACCTGTGGAGTCGGAAATTGTTGGGGAGATGGGATTACTCCCATTGAAGCGGCTCATTTAGAGGGTGCAGTCAATCTTACCTTAGAAGGGGTGCTGCATTCACCGCGAAGACAGGGACTTTGGTATGGTTCGCCAGAACCAATGAAATCGTGGGTTCCCTATTTAAGGGCTGATGAATAAGTGCTGTGGTGAGGGGGAGCGGGGGAAGCCGAGGAAGACTTCGGCGTGAGCGCTCAGTCGAACGCTGGGGAAGCTGGGGGAGCAAGGGTACATCTTCCTGATAGTGGTGCAAGGGTTTTGATGAGTTTTATTCTCTTTCCTGGAAGATGAGCCAATGTCAATGCTACTCAAAGCATTGATGGCTAAGAGTTTTTGGTTTGTGCAGCAAACCCTATTTAAGGTAAAAATCGTAGGGGCGCAAGGCTTGCGCCCTTTATTCAATGAGCGATTCCTCTGAATCATTAGACAGTATTGAATAAAAAAACCTGCATTTTGAGTCAGGGCGGGTTTTGTTGAAATGTTATCGCTACCCCCACTAAGGAAGCGTCTAAACCCGCCCCTACACACTCGCACGCCATGCCCGAAAAGCTTGGCGAAGGAGTCAAAACTGTTTCATCCTTCAACCTTCGCCTCTTGTTCACCCTTCGGTTTATTGGCAATTTCTTTCACCGCTTTCTCTTCCACAGGCTCAGAAATCGGGATTTCCTCGACTTCTGGCAACTTTTCTACCGCCAGCCGAGAGGACGAACTGCCACCGGATAAGCGTTTCAAGAGTTTAGGTCTGGGATCATGCAGCAGATAAATAATTTGATCGTCAGCCTGCCAAGTTTCATTCGCGCTAGCCACTTGTAAATTCCCTTGGCGTTCGATTAATAAGGGAACCAGTTCCCCCGCCCGAATCAACGCTTGTAAATGCGCTCGCTGAAAGGCTAATCCCGACTCTTTTAACGTGGTTGTACCTAACTTGACTTGCCCCTCGACAATATATTTGTTCCACGTCTTAATCGGTAGTTGCGGCACAAAGGCTTGATGGATTTTCGTTTTATTATTCGTGGTATTGGCTTGGGGATCACGAGGAAATACGGCAACCACTCGCGGCGGAGTAAACTCTTCAACCGCTCGTTGAGCTAAGACTAAGTTCACCTCACCATTCTGGGTCATCGCCAGAAATGTACCCACCGATTCAATCCCAGCTTCTTCTAGAACCTCAACATCTAAACCACTGCTTTGGAACACCCGCAGATTTTCCTCCTCGGCTTTTTGGCAGGCTTCGGGATCAGTGTCAATCAGGACAACCTCTTCTTCCTGTTCTTGAAACAAACGCGCAATAAGACGACTCAAAGGATTACAGCCCACAATCACCGCACCCGTTGCCTTTTCCTGGGGATTCAGTTGTAGCCATTGGGCAACCCAACGCGCCGTTAACCCTTGTAAAAATACCGTCAGCATAATCGTCAAGAAGACCAGGGCTTTAATCGAATCTCCCCCATTAATCCCGCGTTCGGTGAGAAGAATCGCAAATAAGGAGGCGACGGAAGCACTGACAATTCCTTTGGGCGCAATCCAGGATAAAAAGATTTTTTGACGCCAATTTAAGCCGCTATTCCAGGTACATAAGCTGACACTCACTGGGCGCACCAGGGTCATTAATGCCAAAACCGTGAATACACTGCCCCACCCTAAAGCGAAAACACTGTCAATGGACAAATCGGCGGAGAGGAGAACGAAGAGTACGGAAACCCCCAGCACTGTTAATTGTCCTTTAAACCGTCGCAACAGGCGCTCTTCTGGTAGAGAAGACGCACCGACAACGATTCCGGCGACGACGGTTGCCATTAATCCGGATTCGGAGCGAATCGTTTGTGCCAAGCCAAATAAGCCTAACATCCCGGCTAGCACCACCAGGTTTTTCAGGTCTTCTGAAAGAAAATCGGCTCGTTTGAGAAATAAACCCAGCAGCCAGCCACCGATACCACCAATCACACCACCAATACCCAGGCGTAACCCTAGACCGACAATTGCAGCCGAGGCTCCCGCCTCGCTGTTGAGAATGGTATCGAGGACAACAACGGATAGAATCGCCCCCACTGGGTCAATTAACACCCCTTCTCCTTCTAAAAGGGCGGCAACTCGTCGATCAACTTTTACTTGTTTAAGCAGTGGACCAATAACCGTCGGACCGGTCACAACTACGAGAGCCGCATAGAGAAAGGCAATCGACCAGGGAAATTCTCCTAACCAATGGGCAGCCATCCCACCGCCTAGCAGTGTAATCAGCGTTCCCAGGGTGACGAGGTTTCTCAGAGAACCGGATACTTTGCCTAAGTCGCGTAGGTTGAGGTTCAGTCCTCCCTCAAACAGAATTACGGCAACTGATAAGGCAACAATGACTTCTAAACCCACTCCCAGTTCTTGAGGGTGTAATAAACCCAAACCATCGGAGCCGAGGGACACGCCGAAGATGAGCAGGAAGACGATGCTGGGGACTTTTAGGTATTCGGCAATCACCTGAGCGCTGATTCCAGCACAGACAGCGATGACCATTTGTAGGGTTAATTCAAAAGATCCTTCCATAGGTATGCTTGTCGCAGGTGATCGACTGAGGTCTAGATGCCTGATGATTGGCTCTATTTAACAAAATGAGCACGTTGAGTTGATAAAGCCTAACTATATTACTGTGAATAAGCGGCAGGAGTGATTCGGTTAACCCGTCGGGTGTGACGCTAACGTTGATCCTAACGCGGCTAGGTCTATCTATCTATAGCACTACGCACTCTAGTTATTCCTAAAGTTACACTGATCGAGGTAGTCAGAGTTTTTTATTTTTAACTGAAAAGTCATAATTGAAAAGTCACCGTTTGATTAGGTCGCGCCACGGGTTGAGTCACGGTGAAGGCAATGGCAACCTGTTGGATGGCAGCAAGGTGAACAACTGGCGACCAGCAGCACTCTAACTTGTTCGTTTAAAGATGAATCGTCAAACATTTATTTCGGGACGCTCAGAGAGTCGAATTCGCAAAACTCAACGTTGGATTGAGCGGATGTGGATGTTCGGCTTACTCTTAGCCGCTTTGCTCTTATTTTGCCTAAATCTGGATAGCCCACCTCTCTTAAATGGGGGTGAACAAACGATCAATCAGGTCGCTGGTGAATTAACTACCACGCCTTTGGCATCTTGGCAATGGTTTTATCCAACGTTTGGGGACAAATCTTATGTTGAAGATCCACCCTTACTGTATTGGCTAATTGCTTTGGCTTATAAGACAGGGAATGATAGCACCTTGATCACACGCTTACCGACTGCTCTTCTGAGCGCTCTGTCTGTTCCCCTTTTCTATGGAATCGGTCGAGAAATTTTCCCCTCTCGTCAAAATGCGCTTTTTTCGAGCTTCATTTATTTAACTGTATTACCTGTGGTGCAGTATGGACGTCTCGCGATCGCGGATAGTGCAGTGTTATTCTTTGTCATGCTAATGATGGTATGTCTGTTGCGATCGCGTCGTGATTTGCGTTGGTCATTGGTAGCCGGTATTGGATTCGCTTTAATTTGTCTAACTCAGGGAATTGGATTCGGATTGCTTTTGCTGGCAATCGGTTTGATTTTTATTGCCTGGGATACGCCGAGACTGCTCAGATCTGGCTATTGGTGGTTGGGCTGGATATTAGGTATCATCCCCGGATTGGTTTGGTATACTCTACCCTGGCTTGAGGGTCAAGCATTTCTCACTGCCAATCTGATCCAAGAATCACTACAACCCTTTGGGCATTCTGTCAAGATTCCCAGGACTCTTACTGGCTATTACGATTACCTATTGGAGTTCTTAAAATTCTCGGTTCCCTGGTTACTCTTTGCGTCTTATGGATTAGGGTTGGCGTGGACTCATCGCAATTGGGGGTGGGCAAAATTCGTATTGGTTTGGACGGCTGTTTATGGAGGAGCCGTTTGTCTAATCGGGTCTCCTTTATCGGCGTATAGTTTGCCAATCTACCCCGCTTTCGCCCTAGCGGGTGGCGCTCAACTTGCCGCCATGTGGAATTCGCCCCGCTCTCAGTCCTATCCTCGTCTCTGGATCTTGGGATTGAGTCTCATGTCTTTAGGGACAATCGCCGCTACGGTTTATTTCCTACTAGAAGCCTCTGGAAGCCTTTTACCTGTCGTTTCTAGCTCCCTCGCCTTAACCTTCGCGATCGCGGCTATCCTCGTGGCTCGACGCGACATACAATTTATTTTCATTTTGTTTTGGGGAATGTATGTGTCTCTGGTATTGTTGATGACCTCTCCCCATTGGATTGTGTCTTAGCCATTTCAATGAATAGCAGGATATATCCCCCGCTGAATCTTCTGGATTCTAACGGGGGTCTTTTTTGCCAACTCTAATAAAAATCCTATCGCCCAACCATCAGGTTAGGACGCGGACTTATTCGTTGTTGCTACTATGACTCAAGACAATTGAAATGCTGATAAACGGTCAGGTCAGCATCTTTAGGCTTTTCGCTTTTCCTTCGCTATCGCCTGAGTCTTACTCATCAATTTCCTCTTCTGCGCCAAGTTGCTTGAGATGAATGTGCTTACGACCTAAGGTGATTTCAAATTCATCCCCAGGTTGTAAACCCATCTGTTTCGTATAAGCAGAACCAATAAGCAGATTACCGTTAGATTGTACAGAGATGCGATAGCTCGCACTCCTACCCCCGCGTCCATTGCCATTGGCTTTGCTATCTAATTCAATACCCTCAGCGTCAATCAGCGCATTCAGGAATTTCATCATATTGACGCGCTCTACATCGTTTTTAGTTACGGTGTAGTAGCCACAGGCTCTAGCTTTTTCTTCTTTGCTGAGGTTACCTAGCTCTCTAACTTTCTCAAGCAGTGCTTGACCCTCTAAGGGTTCCATCTTGGACTCCATTTTTTTCTTTTTAGCCATCAACTTGAATCTAAACCTAAACAGTGAGGTCTCAGGTAGCGATTTCGCTATACTGAATACATAACCAAGATAACAAAATATTGGTTATGTATCATCCTCTATAGAACTATATTACATGGATACTGTCAACTTGGTTGCTTATATTTGTTGAATTTATCTTTTTAACAAATCAACCGCTGACTGGAGAACGTGTCAGCCATGGATACGCAGCGATAAGGTGGGGCGTTTCCAGTTGATCGAGTCAGCAACAAAAACCAATGATGTGCAAAACTCAGGATTGATGGGAGGCGTTATCAGGCTTCAGGAAAAACCCACCTGGTTATAGTTGACAGTACAACCGTCCGGGGACGTCAATAAAAAAACCCGTTCAACTCTTAAACCCTGTACAACCCAACCTGAAACTGGCTGAATTAGACTCCAGCTTCAAACCCACTCCAAGCTAGGAGAGATTACAATCCCTATGAAGTTGACAACTCGCGGACATTATAGTGTTAAAGCGCTCCTTGATCTCAGCCTACAGCCCGGTTATGGACCAACATCCGTTAAAATGATTGCCCAGCGCCAAGATCTACCCGCACCCTATTTAGAAAAACTACTGATTGAAATGCGTCGTGCTAATTTAGTGAATTCAGTACGGGGTTCTCAAGGTGGCTATCAATTAGCTCGCAAACCTTCAAAAATTTCTCTGGGTCAGATTTTAGAAGCCGTTGGTGAAACAATCGAACCGTTACACCATCACAAGGCAGATGCCACTCAAGCCGAAGACTGGGTAACTTTAACCTTGTGGCATCGACTGCATGAAAAACTCAAAGATGCCCTATATAGCATAACCCTTGCCGATCTTTACTATGATGCTCGAAGTTGGCAAGCGGCTCAAGGAGAACAAACCAGTTTTGTGATTTAATAGAGGCTTTGATCGGGAATAACCATAATGAATCAACTGATTACCTATCAAGGGGGCTGTCACTGTGGTTCTGTCCGTTTCCGTGTGACAGTTGACCAGCACGAGGCAATCGATTGCAATTGTTCAATTTGTCGCAAAAAAGGCTTCATCCATCTAATTGTACCCCCGGAACGGTTTACTCTATTGAGTGGGGCTGACGTTTTAACAACGTATACGTTTAATACCCATACCGCTAAACATACATTCTGCCGTATTTGTGGGATTCACCCCTTTTATCGTCCCCGTTCTCATCCCCAGTCGATTGATGTTAACCTGCGTTGTCTCGATGATGATGTCCTGTCTCGATTTGCCAGAGTGCCGTTTGATGGTGCGAATTGGGAAGATAATATAGATACGCTCAAAGGCAACAAGATTGACTAGAAGTATCATTGTTTTGTTACTTGCCGCCAGTCTAGATTACTGGATAGGTGATCCTTGGGGTTGGCTTCATCCCGTCCAAGTCATGGGTTGGCTGATTTCTCACTTTAGCCAATGGATAATTCACAATCTTTATCGTCCATGGGAACGCCGCCTCGCCGGAATTGGATTGGGGTTAGGATTAATTATCGGTAGTGGCATGGCAGGATGGTTCATCGTGTTGGCAGCAAACTGGCTTCATCCTTGGGTAGGGATTGGGGTTGAAAGTATTCTGCTGGCAAGCTGTTTTGCGGGTCGCAGTTTACGAAACGCGGCTGATGATGTGATACAACCGCTAACTGATGAAGAGTTAGAGCAAGCGCGTTCTCGTTTGCGTCAATATGTAGGTCGAGATACAGAAAAATTGACAGCACCGGAAATGTTTCGGGCGGTTCTAGAGACTATCGCCGAAAATGCCACGGATGGTGTTACAGCGCCCTTATTTTATGCTATTATTGGCGCGTTTTTTCCGATAGTGGGTAGCGTTCCCTTGGCTTTAGCCTATAAAGCGGCTAGCACTCTAGATTCAATGATTGGTTATCGACGCGAACCTTATACAGATTTAGGGTGGTTCAGTGCTAAACTTGAGGATTACTTAACCTGGCTACCTTGTCGGTTCACGGTAATAACCTTAGCGCTTTTGTCAGGAAAACCTCAAAAAGTATGGAGTTTATGCTACCGAGATGCAACCAGCGATCCTAGCCCCAATTCCGGTTGGAGTGAATGCGCTTATGCTGCTATTCTGGGCGTACAACTTGGGGGAACCAACTGGTATCAGGGAGTTGCCAAATATAAACCCCTTTTAGGTGATCCGGTTGAGCCAATTACACCGACCAAAATTGACCAAGGGTTACAGTTGACCCGATACTGCTGTTTGATTTGGCTGGTCATCGCGATCGCCATACTGGAGTTTTCTCATTGATTCCCATCCTTATATATATGGCATCAAAACTCGATTCTCCACTAGCGAAGCGAAGGATCATACATCAAAACCCCAAACTTAAACAAAGGGCGGGTTTTGCAACCCAACTAGGAAAGACAATTTATATTAGTCCCTAAACCCGCCCCTACTCCAAACTATATGCCGTGAACTCTAGACAATATCCCTAATTCTCTCCCCTAGTCCTATCCCATCCGCCATCAAACCAGCAACGAGAATGCCAACTCAAACTATTGAAATTCTCTCCCCTGAAGAACTGCGCCGCACTGTCACTCGTTTGGCATCTGAGGTGATTGAACGCGCCGGAGATGTGTCTAAACTTGTCCTTTTAGGCATTTATACTCGCGGAGTTCCCCTCGCCAAGCTGCTAGGACGGCAAATTGAAATGTTAGAACAGGAATCAGTAGCGGTAGGCGCGATCGATATTACTTTCTACCGCGATGATTTGGATCAGATTGGCGTCCGTACCCCAGCGAAAACCGAGATTTCCTGTGATCTTTCAGGCAAAATTGTGGTATTGGTCGATGATGTTATCTTTAGTGGGCGCACGATTCGCGCCGCCCTCAATGCGGTGAATGAATACGGTAGACCCGAAGTGATTCAGTTGTTAGTTCTGGTCGATCGCGGACATCGTGAGTTACCGATATGTCCCGACTTTACAGGGAAACAGCTACCCACCTCTAGAGACGAACAAGTTAAGGTTTCCTTGCAAGATTTTGATGGACGAGATGCTGTGGAGTTAATCAAAGTCTTCTAGTGTATCGTTTGCTGAAACCTGATGCAAACTCTCCTACCCTCCTACCCTGTTCTCATTTTCCAGCACGATGACAGAAACCCAAACGCGCAAAGCCGATCACATCAGAATTTGTCTCAATGAAGATGTGCAATTCAATCAAATCACCAATGGATTAGAACGCTATCGCTTTACCCACTGTTGTTTACCAGAAATCAACCGCCATGAGATTGATATATCTACCGGGTTTCTGGGTAAAACCTTAGGCGCACCCTTACTCATATCCTCCATGACTGGGGGAACCAAACAGGCGCAAACGATTAATTTCCGCCTTGCTGAAGTCGCCCAAACGTATCAATTAGCCATGGGTGTAGGTTCCCAGCGAGTCGCGGTGGAGAATCCTCAAGTGGCGGATACCTTCGCTGTGCGATCGCTCGCACCGGATATTCTATTATTGGCGAATCTGGGCGCGGTGCAACTGAACTACAGTTATGGCTTGGATGAATGCTTGCGCGTGGTGGAACTGTTAGCCGCCGATGCCTTAATTTTGCACCTCAATCCTTTACAGGAATGTATTCAAACGAACGGGGATACCAATTTTCGCGGATTACTTGACAAAATACACAAATTGTGCTGCAAGCTGCCTGTACCTGTGATTGCCAAAGAAGTCGGCAATGGCATCTCAGCCCCCATGACACAGAAACTACTTGACGCAGGGGTGAGCGCTATTGATGTCGCGGGTGCTGGGGGAACTTCTTGGGCAAAAGTTGAAAGTGAACGGGCATTAAATCTCAAGCAACGTCGTTTAGGACAAACCTTTGCCGACTGGGGATTACCCACAGCCGATTGTATCACCAGTATTCGAGACATTGCCCCGGATGTTCCCCTAATCGCTTCCGGTGGATTACGCAATGGGTTAGAGGTTGCCAAAGCGATCGCGCTGGGTGCGGATTTAGCTGGATTAGCCTTTCCCTTTCTCCAAGCCGCATCTGAGTCTACAGAGATGGTGAATGAACTCGTGGAGTTATTAATTGCGGAAATAACCACGGTACTTTTTTGTACAGGAAATGCCAATCTGTCTCAACTCAGGCAATCTGACGCCTTACAGAAGTTAGGATGAATGTTTGTAGTAGGCAATGCGAGTGCCAGAAGCGAAGACAGCGCTTACTACAAACTCTAAAGTCAGTGATATTCAAGTTAGGATAGAGGCAGTTGTCCGTCAGGATAGCTATAGTTTATTGGTCTGGTACTCAGCGCTGGTTAAACAGATAACGAATAACTCATAACGGATAACCCGAAAATGCGTAAATTTATTACCCAAACCCTTGCCAGTATGCTGGGTAGCCTACTTGGTTTTACCTTATTTTTCGGTATTGGTACCGTTGGACTCATCAGTTTAATTATCACAGCCGCATCCAGAGATACTGGACCCCAAGTCAAAGATAAATCAATACTGGTTTTTGACTTATCCTTAACGGTTCGGGATACCGATCCGACATCTAGCACCAGTCGAGCGATTGAAGAAGCACTATCTGGAGAAGAAACCGACACGATTACATTACGCAAGGTTGTCGATACCTTAAACGCGGCGGCTGAGGATTCCCGAATTGTGGCGCTTTACCTGGATGGATCACAGACAAGCACCAGTAGTGGTACAGGATTTGCCACGCTAAAAGAAGTCCGAGAAGCATTAGAACGGTTCAAAGAAAGCGGCAAAAAAATTATTGCTTATGATGTGGATTCAGGAGAAGGAGAATATTATCTGAGTTCAATCGCCGATACAATTGTCCTCAATCCCATGGGCAGCCTGGAAATGAATGGCTTTAGTTCTCAGCCCATGTTTTTCACGGGGGCTTTAGAAAAATTTGGGATTGGGATTCAGGTGATTCGGGTGGGTAAATATAAGTCAGCCGTGGAACCCTTTGTCTTGAAAGAATTGAGTCCAGAAAACCGACAGCAGATCCAAGCGTTACTAGAGGATTTGTGGTCAGAATTTCGGACAACGGTGGGGAAAAGTCGTCAAGTAACGCCCCAAGAGTTACAAGCGATCGCGGATACTCAAGGTATCGTCTTGGCATCAGATGCGATCGGACGCCGCTTAGTCGATAAAGTGGGCTATTACGATGAAGTTATTGCCCAACTTCATGAACTCACGGGTGAAAGTGAAACAGAGAAATCCTTTCGTCAGATTCACCTGTCCACCTATGCGGATATCGCCGATAAACCGGAACATCAACGCGCTTCTAAAAATAAAATTGCTGTCCTTTATGCCAGTGGTGAAATTGTTGATGGTGAAGGAAGTGTGCAAGAGGTGGGAGGGGAATCCTTTGCCGCACAAATGCGAAAATTGCGCCTTGATGATTCAGTAAAAGCTGTTGTCTTACGAGTGAATAGTCCGGGAGGTAGTGCTACAGCGTCCGAGATTATTCAACGGGAAGTCAAACTCACTCGCGACTCCAAACCTGTAATTATTTCCATGGGAGATGTAGCTGCATCTGGGGGATATTGGATTTCCACTTATGGTAACCGGATTTTTGCCGAACCCAATACAGTAACGGGTTCAATTGGCGTGTTTGGACTACTGATGAATGTCCAGCAAATTGCCAACGAGAATGGGATTACGTGGGATGTAGTGAAAACGGGACGTTTGGCTGATCTGCAAACCGTTTCTCGTCCCAAAAGCCCGCAAGAGTTAGCCCTGATCCAAAATATTGTGAATCAAATTTACACTAAATTCCTGGATAAAGTTGCTGAGTCTCGCAAGCTACCCAAAGATAAAGTTGCCCAAATTGCTCAGGGGCGAGTTTGGTCAGGTATTGATGCCAAACAGTTGGGATTAGTGGATGAAATTGGCGGACTCGATGATGCGATTGAGTATGCCGTCAAAGAGGCAAATTTAGGCGAGGATTGGAAATTAGAAGAATATCCGCGATTTCAAACCTTGGAAGAACGCCTGATTGAAGAGTTTGTCGGGAATGATAGTAATAAAACGCGACAGCCTGATCTGTTAATGGCAGAGTTTATGAAATTGAAAGAGGATTTAGCCATGTTACAGGCGCTGAATGATCCAAAAGGGATTTATGCGCGTCTACCGTTTAATTGGCGGTTCGATTGAGGTAAAGTCACCTCCTTTTTACCACGGCGATTTAAATCGCTGCTACACAAACTAAGTCCGCCTACGCGGACTGGATTATAAAAGGAGTCGTTAAACCAGATTTTGTAGAAAGAAAGTAGGCGATTAAAATCGCTACTACACAAACCAAGTCCGCCTACGCGGACTGGATTATAAAAGGAGTAATTAACCCAGATTTTGTATTAGTCAATGCGACTAACTTTAAGTTGGATGGCGCTGAAAATTTACAGTTTGTAATCGCCAAAATCCTGGATATACCGTAGGGTGGGCATTGCCCACCAGCCTTAAGTCTTTAAGTTAGATAAATCATAAAAGAGTTTTGATTGTAGAGACAATGGTCAAACCTTACAATTTAATAACCTTCCCGCTAACTACAACGCCGGGTATAGCAGCAAAGGAAATATAGTTAGTGGCGTATTACAAGTCATAGATCCAAACAATCCTGGGAATACAATTTTTATTCAACTTCCACCAACCCAAGTTCCTGATACTGATGATAATGAGCCGATTAGCGGATCTGGTACTTTATCAATAGGTCTTCCCACAGATCGATAAGCTGTTCAGCATTTAAACCTTAATGTCAATAATGCCGAAATCCTTGTAGTGCGAGCATCTTGCTCGCTACTAATAATGAATGTAGGGGCGCAAGGCTTGCGCTCCTACCTATGTAACTCATCCATTTGAGAAACGCCATAATAATAATTGTTCAATGATGTTTTCAGTGTTGCTTAATCCAATCCGCCACAACAGAGACAAAAGTAGCCGTTGACTCATAAGGTAAAACATTGCGACCCGGAATTTTACACCCCTGACCTTGGGGCAAATGCTTGATATAGTAATCTAAGCGTTGCTCTGGTGTTTCTAATTTACCCTCGCGACTGATACTGCTGGCTTCTTCGCCTACTACCACAAATGTCGGTTGCTGAATGGAAGCAATAACCTGTTGATAGTCTTGTCGCCAGAACCCAGATAGGAACGAAAAAACGGCGTGGCGACTAGCAGTATCAGCAGCACCTTTTCTGAGACTTTCTAACCATTGCTCATCAATATCGTCTGGTTCAGCAAATAACTGCTTTGAGGAAAATGAACGCAAAAATTGACGGCGACGGGCGTAGCGATAGAATAGACGACCAAAGGGCGAATCAAACAGATTCCAGGCAAGTTTGTGCTTCAACGTAGAGGTTTCCTGAGTCATTACAGCCCAAGACGGTGGACCCGACAATACCAATCCTTTGACATAATTTGATGCATCTGGCAACTGGACGAGAGAAAGGGCTACGGGTAATTCTGCACCTTGCACCACCACAATAGCGGGTTTTTTGACAATAGTCTGTAAAAAATAATTTAACTGCTGCGCCCAATCTGTAGGATGATAAGCAACATGGGGCATATCACTGTCACCACATCCGAGTAAGTCAGGATTATAAATGGGTTGAGAATATCCCGCTTGATACCACTGTTGGCAAAAGCGATGCCAAAACCAACGGGATAATCCGACGCCAATCGGATGCAGTAACACCAATGGTGTATCGCTAGCCTGATTCGGCTGATAATATTCGTAAGCACAACGATAATTACGCCAACTGTAAAACTCAGTTGTTGCTGACGGGATGGGGAAGTTTGAAGTAATCGTCATAAAAAGTCAACAGTCAAAATTAATAAATTATGTAGGGGCGGGTTTAGCCATTAAAACGACTTGTCATCAATAAATGAACAACAAAACCCGCCCTAACTTATTGATAATATATCAACAAAACCTGCCTTGATTCAATTGTCGGGGCGTGACACAGTGCGTAGTAAGGGGTTTAGCCTTTGTTTTTTTTTGTTGAGCGAAGTCGAAACCCAACCTACACCCTCCACTATTAAGGACAAATGACATAAGACGAATGACTAAATCAGAGACGATACTGGCGAATATTTTGTTGATTCGCTTCACCAGTCTGTACCCAAAGACTAATCGGAACCGCATTTCCCCAAGCATCAACTTTAACTTCCATAACAATAGGCGGAATTTGTTGGGTTTGTTCAGGATTGGCAAGTCTTGCTGCCCGCAGATCGTCATTAATCTGATTCCGTTCTGCTTCAGGCATAGTATAATTTTCGAGTCCATACTCAATTAATCCCCGTTGGGCAATTCCTCTCAAAACAACCTGATTATTGTTGAGATTGGTAGGACGTTTGAGACTCAGAGAAATGGGTTCCCACGGTTGTGGTAGTCCAGGCAACCTGAGTGAAATCGGTTCTGCTAAAATCACATAAAAGTGAGTTCCTGGCTTAATAAACATTACGGTGTTGTCATCACTTTGTTGTTTAGGTAAATTATTCCAACCTGGTAAACCGCGTAATTGCTCTTGACTAGAAATGTCATATCTCATAGTCTGAGAGTAGCCTCGCAATAGATTGTAGGGTTCTAAGGGGGCTGTTTGCAAAATGATAATTTTACCCGTGATATGAGTATAAATCGCTTGGGCAGGCACAGCCAGGATTAAAGCTGTTTGAAATAATAAAGTGAACCAAAATCGCCGGAAAGGGATAGAAGGGGTAGTGTTATTTGTCATTTGTCATGCGTCATTTGTCATACTCGAAGAGCGCGATAAGCAAGCTACGTCATTTGTTATAGACTAGAGACTAGGGAAGAGAAAAATTATTTTGAGTGTTGAGCGCGAATATAGTATTCAAAACTTACCCCAGCCACCATAATACCGCCACCGCACAGTAAAAAGACCAGGGATTTGAACAGTAAATCGGTATTGTACTCAACCATCCGACTTAAGATTTGTAATGTTAACAGCACCAACCCTCCCCAGAAAAAACGTCGTTGGGCTTGGGTTATTCCTTTACGGATTATACCGATCGCTAAAACGAGTAACATTAAATTGAACGTTAATACTGCCGCGATATCTAAGGAACCCGTCCTTAGATGCCAATAGGGAATGACGGCGCTAATTACAATCATGAAAGCCACAACGCCCGTTGTTCGATCGCACTGACGCCACCTATGCAGCCATTCCCAAATTGTTAAGCTGACGAAGATAAACAAATTGACCAAAATATACCACGGTACATGAAAGGCGTTATTGGCAGATGGCATAAAGGAAACATTCCACATCCAATAGAACGATAAGAGGGAAAATAAGAGACTGAGGAAAATAATGGCAAGTGTGCGGGCTGTACTCTCGAAAGACTTAGCATTAGAAAGATACCGTCTCCAGAACCTATCCCTGTACCCCCATAGTAATGCTGGGGGAAGGGCGCAAGCGATCGCGCTAACCCAGGCGGGGGCGATTAAAACGTTGAGGCTTAGTAAGTTCACCTCCAATGAATAAATCACCGCGATCGCACCGAGGCGAAATATCCACCGAGAACCACACCAGTAGGCTAAGGGAATAAACATCACAGCCGCGAGTACGGGCATAAATCGTACCATCAGCCGCAGCCATGCTATCTCTCCAATCGCTAAAAATTCGGGTTGTCCTTGTCCCTGAATATATCCAATTCCGATCAAAAGGGCAGAAAGTATCCCTAACCCAGTTAACCGCAAGCTATACGCCATCCCCAAGACGCCAACTCCCCAAAGCAGCAGCAATTGGTAAGCAGGTCTATTTTGCTGAAAGAGTTGGGAGATCAGCGCCATATTTACTCCCAATATCAGCGCCCCTAGCACCAGCAATATTTGTCCTAAACGGCGTTGTCCTCCTTTAGGACGTTGCCACAAAACAAAGCCTGCTGTATTGAATCCAATAAACAGCAGCAGGAGTAACGCTACTTTCAACTCTCGCGACCAAACTTGCCAGTTGGCGGCAAAAAACGCGATCGCGCCTACGCCTAAAAGGATACTGCCGATCAGCAGGAGAATCGAGACAAATTGGTTACGGGAAGCCGTTTCGAGTTCCCCAAATTGATAGCGTTGGGCAAGTTGTTCATAGACAGAGGGATCAATTAACCCCTCACTTTGCCATTGCTGTGCTTCTTGACGCAACTGACGACGAAACTTCTGGGAAGGCATATTAGCATTTTAGTCCGGTTCCACCTCTTAAAATGTTGTAACATTTTAAACATTCAAGTAGCTTGGGTAGAGTCAATTCTATGGAAAGGGCGGGTTTTGTACTCCAGTTAGGGTCAATTATCAATGTTAATCCCTAAACCCGCCCCTACAGATAGGATCTCGCTATATTAATTCTATGGAAAGGGCGGGTTTTGTACTTCAGTTAGGGTCAATTATCAATGTTAATCCCTAAACCCGCCCCTACAGATAGGATCTCGCTATATCAATTCTATAGAAAGGACGGGTTTTGTACTTCAGTTAGGAGCAATTATCAATATTAATCCCTAAACCCGCCCCTACAGAAACTACCTAAATCTAGATGCAATCAAAATGAAAATGCAATTGTTATTACAGCATTTCTCAGTCTAGTGAGGTACAGTAACAAGACGAGGTTAGCCTCTGTGAGAGCAAAAGTCTTATTCTCAATGTACCTCACCAGCATGGAAAAGGCTGTATGACCCATTAATTATTGTTTATGACTTTTCCAAATAAAGTTTTCGGGCATTGTCACAGAGAATCGCATAAGCAACTGATTCAGCTTCCTTTGCTGTCAAATCACCATCCTGAATCGCCCCATCTAACACCTGAATTAACACCTCTCGCCCCCATTTTGCGCCCAAATAATACAATTCTGGAATATTGTGAGCATCTGAGGAATACATCAGTTTACTGGTTGGCGTCAGTTCTAACAGTTGCTGAACCGTTCGACGCATTCCAGCACGACTCAAAAACGGAACGGCTAATCCAAAATCTAGATAGACTTGAGGATAAACGGATGCTAAATATCCAGCTTCCTGACTATAGGGATAAGCCGCGTGTAGTAGGACAATGGGGACGTTTTCAAAACGTTTATCTTCAAGGAGCGATCGCAGATGCAAGGGATTGCTCAAGCGCAGATCCAAATCCGGGTCACCAAACCCTGTATGAAATTGTATCGGTAACTGGTATTTGCCAGCAATTTCTAGAGCTTGGGTGATTACAAAATCAATAAATGGCTTGTCTGATAGGCGTAAGGATTGACTTGAGGTTGGCTTGATTTCATAAAATCGTTGTTTAGCAAACTCCTTCGGTGTCCATTGAATATCTAAACCTGTTCGGTAAGCAGCAACACTTTTAAATCCCACAATTTCAGCCGATGGTGGATCAAGCTGACTGCGAAACCGTTCCCAAAATGTCTTAAAATTGTCTGACTCTATAATCAGCTTTTCTGCTAGATATTCCAATCGCAAAATCCGCTGCACAGGCACAAATTGCTGATGCCATTCCAGTGGCAGAATATCACCGGGTAAAAAGCCATCATCGAGAAATATTGCCTCAAGGTTAGAACTCTGGAAACATTTCTGCGTGAGTTTTTCTAACCCTAGTTGCCTGCGATGTTCAAGAATTACAGCTTCTGTTGGCTCACAATCCAAAAGTTGAGCAATATCCCGTAAACTACGACGGTAGAACAGGCTATAACGGGCATGATGATTAACAATATCAGGGTGATACCCTTCCGTAAAAGCCGCTGTATAAGGATAACGTTTTGTGGCGGAGGGGTTCAGTAGGTTGTGAGCATGTTGATCGATCGCGGCAATGTCCCAGAGGTTGACCATTATTTTGAATTTATGGTTTATTATTCATAATTTAGTGTAGTTTCTGCCAATTTTACCAGTATGTACCATAGACATATTGAAAAGGTAGCACTGTTCTGTTGATGACAATTGCTCGAAAGTTAACTAAAGAGGATAATAAAACTCGACATGCTTTATTTTGTACACAATGAAAACCTATTACCGTGATTTTTTAATTCGTGACTGGGAACCGCGTGATCGCGTCAACGCTGCTGAGGTGATTGGTTCAGTCTTATCAGAATACGGCTTAACCTGGGAACCTAGGGGAGCTGATCGCGATGTGGTTGACGTCGAAACCTTCTATCAAACGGTTGGGGGAGAGTTTTGGGTGATTGAATACCAAGGTAAAGTTGTGGGAACCTCGGCGTATTATCCAGTCGAACGCGGCAAAAACGCTGTAGAAATTCGTAAAATGTACCTGCTTCCAGAGTTTAGAGGACAAGGACTCGGTAAATTTTTGTTGCAACAACTTGAGGAAACAATTGCCAACCGGGGTTTCCAAGAAATTTGGATTGAAACCGCTAGCGCCCTCAAAGAAGCCATCCAGCTTTATGAAAGTAGCGGCTATCAGCCAACCACAGGGGTAGAGACAAAGCGGTGCGATCGCGTTTATGTTAAACAACTATAGTATAGTTTTGAGTGTGTAGGGGCGGGTTTAGGGACTAACTTTGATAATTGACCCTAACTGGATTACAAAACCCGCCCTGACTGAATTTTGCATGAACTCCCATCTCCCTCATCTTCACCATCTTTCCCATCTTTCCCATCTCCCAGACGTGCCATGGCACATCTCTACAACTTCTGCTTCCCAACCAACCAATAGCTGATCATTTTCCCTTTTCCCTTAACCGCGATCGCGCCCCGTTCTTCAAATATATACTGATCCTGCAAACGCTCTTTTGTCGCCACCGTCACTTGAATTTTCCCCGGAAGTCCCAATGATTCCATGCGAGATGCCACATTCACCGCATCTCCCCAAAGATCATAACTGAACTTTTTGATCCCAATTACACCAGCCACTACCAAACCCGTATTAATGCCAATGCGAATTTGGAAGGGTTCCCCTTGTGGTGTTTTAAACTGTTGAATGGCTTGTTGCATATCCAACGCCATGTTTGCAATTGCCTCAGCATGATGATCATTCGCGATCGGTAAACCTGCCACCGCCATATAAGCATCGCCAATGGTTTTGATTTTCTCAATGCCATGT
Source organism: Coleofasciculus sp. E2-BRE-01 (assembly GCF_040221695.1). Classification (NCBI taxonomy): domain Bacteria; kingdom Bacillati; phylum Cyanobacteriota; class Cyanophyceae; order Coleofasciculales; family Coleofasciculaceae; genus Coleofasciculus; species Coleofasciculus sp. E2-BRE-01. The sequence goes on from NZ_JAVKEA010000216.1 coordinate 45,237, forward strand.
TTTTCGGCTAATTTATCAAAAATAGAGAAAATATTATTTAATAAATTCAGCAGTTCTAAGGGAGACATTTGAGCCGAAAGGTGCGTAAATCCGACAATATCAGCAAATAAGATAGTCGCTTCTGTAAATTGTTGGGCTAAACTTCCCTCAAACTGTTTTAATTGGTCAGCAATAGGCTTGGGTAAAATGTTGAGCAATAACCGTTCTGACTTTTCTTGTTCTAAACGCAGAGCCTGTTCCGCTTTTATCCGATCACTAATATCGGATTGGATGCCGACAAAATGAGTCAAATTATTTCTATCATCATAAATGGGCGAAATTGTCAATTCATTCCAGAATGGTGTTCCATCTTTCCGGTAATTGAGTAAGGTAACGGTGCAATTTTCTCCGGCTTTAATCGCCGCACGGAGTTGCTCAACGGCTGGCTGACTGGTATCTTTTCCTTGCAAGAAACGACAATTATAACCCAGTACTTCAGCGTCAGAGTAACCCGTGATTCTCTCAAAGGCAGGATTAACATAGATAAGCGGCATATCTGGCAAACGCGCATCAGCAATGACAATGCCGACACTGCTGGCTGCGATCGCTTGATCGCGTAGCTTAACGGTTTCCTGGACTCCTTTTCGATATGCGTGACTACCTCGCCAATTGCTTCCGGTGACATCTTGGGCGATGCCATGGCTTACACTATTGTGATAGGCTCCCAAACGCCAAGATAGCCAACGATAGCTTCCGTCTCGGCAACGAAAGCGATTTTTAAGGCGAATTGGGGTTTTATTATCCTGGAGAGTGTGACATTGATTCTCCATATCAAAAGTGAATGCCACATCATCAGGATGAACAAACTCTAACCAAGGGCGCGATCGCAGTTCATCTAACGTCCAGCCTAGAGTCTTTTCCCAAACTGAGTTGAGTTCTCTAAAATACCCGTTACTATCACGGATACACAACAAATCAGCAGAAAGAGCGAAAAAGGCTTGGAGAGATGCTTCCCCATGGAATAGGTTTGGCTCATTCTCCTCACAAGAAGGATTCATTGGACATGTTCCAGGGAAGATTTACGGTCGGTTTTTGCACCCTCTATCAAAATTTTTTATGCAATTTCAATTATTACATTGGCGTCATAAAGTGTAGAATCATATCATAGATAGCGCTTTTTCAACATTTTTGCGAAAAAGACGCTAGAGATAGTGGGTTTTTGGCGTTTAGCGTTTAGATGTTTGATTAACGACTCAATGCGTCTAAAAAGCTCTGTAGTGTAGAGAGAAACCCTGGTTTTTTGGGGGCAGGCGCGTCTTCTGAGTCACCGCTACCCGTTACTTTAGCAATAATCAGTTCTATGGCATCTCCTACAGGTTTTTGCGGTTCTTCAGCAATAAGCTGATAGGCATTTTCCTTTTCCAGCCAGATTTGCCATAGTCCCGGATAAACCCGAAGTAGAGCCGCTCCATCCAGAGGTTGGACGTAGTAACAAGAAGTTAGGGTACTGAGAAACCGTTCACGGAGTTGACGGGCGGCGTAGCCAATACCCACCACTTTCAGATCTTCAAGCTGAGGCGTGAGTAAGACACAGGGGCGATCGCCTGCCAAATTGCAGAGTGTTTCCACTTGACTCACTTCCACCGCCGAAGGGGAAACAATCAAAAACGCCTCATCCTCTGGCTGAATCCTACTTTCGACAGGGGAGCGACTTGTGCCAATGTCTGTCACTTTAAACGGTGTTTCCCCCCAGTCTCGACGGGCAAGTGCCGCCGCCCCAGCATCAGGGAAGAGAACCTTTAGCCCCGAACCATACTGTTCAAAGATCGGGGTAAATTGCCATGCAATGGATTGGGCTTGCAGGGCAATCTCTGGAAACACTAACTCGACTTGCAGGCGAGTGTATCCATCATTGAGGGCGGCTTGTGTGGCTTCGCGAGCTTGAGCGATCGCTTCGTCTAATGTTTGAGGAAGTTCAGCCATCGGTCATTTGTCCTTTGTCCTTTGTCCTTTATCCTTGATTTTTTGTTCGTCGTGTCCTTTCAATTGTAACGAACTATGAATCACAAACGGGAACAGGGAGTCGTTTTGAATTTTGAGTTTTGATCGCCCCCGATCCGACCAATGTTTAAGACTTGTAGCGATTAGGTCTGAAGCGTGATTGCACCAAGGCATAAAAAGCCAGCGCTCTCCCGTGAGGGGAGCGTCTGGTACATCATTGATGAATCCCCTTTCCTTTAGAATGTAGGGGATTCGGAAGAGTGATTGTCAGCGCTGAGTCGTTTACGCGCTGGCTTGTTCCAACACCTGGGAGGAGTTTCGGACTAACTGGAGATAAAGATCACTGAGTTGATGCGCGACACCATCCCAGCTAAACTTTTCCTCCACTCGCCGTCTTGCCCTTTGACCCAATTGATTGCGCCAGTCGGGGTGAGATAGAATGCGGTCTATTGCCTCAGCAAAAGCCACCTCATCTTTAGGGGGTGCCAGTAATCCGGTTTCTTCGGGTACGACAGTAAATTGCAACCCACCGACATCACTGGCAATAACTGGTGTACTACAAGCCATGGCTTCAATTGCCACCAGACCAAAGGGTTCATAGTGACTGGGAACCACACAGACATCAGCCGCCGTATAGTAAACCGATAGAAGTTCGTCGCTAATGCGTCCGGTAAATGTGGTAATATCCCTCATCCCCAGTTCATCAACGATCGCCTCAATCCGTTCTCGCTCAATCCCATCACTATGACCGGGACGTGATCCGCCACCAATAATCAGTTTCACTTGGGGATCATGGCGTATCTGAGAGCAACCCACAGCGCGAACCAGAGTTTCTATACCTTTACGCGGATCAAAGCGTCCCACATAAAAGATGATTTTTTCATCAGGATTCCATCCTAATTCAAGTCTTGCTTGAGTGCGGTCAATCGCCCCAAAGCGTTGAATGTCTGTGCCACAGGGAATGATCTGAATATGACCCTTACTCGAAACCAGCGATCGCATGTGGTCTTTTTCCTGGGGAGATGTAGCCACAGTGCGATCGGCTGTCTCTAACACCGCTTTTTCCACATCCAAGCGAGTACCAGCAATCATGGGGATCGCTTCGACTGACTGGTACTTAACCGCACCTAGAGAATGGTAAGTATGAACTTGGGGAATCGATTGCCGTTTTTTCCACTGCATTCCCACCCAAGCGGAAAGCCAATAGTTGGTATGCACCAGGGAATACCGAACACCTTCCCACTCCTGAAACCTCAGCAAATTATCTAAGAACTCGCCAGTATAGCCAAAGATCTTATCCCGTGGGACAAATGCCTCCGGACCGGCTTTCAAACGAATAGTCCGACAACGTGGACTATGGTCTACGATGACAGGATCATCAGCATTGGCTTTTCGGGTAAACATATCTACATGCCATCCCAGATGGGCAAGGGCTTCACCCAAATGGCGCACGTAAACATTCTGTCCACCCGCTTCTTCCTTACCAATTTCCACAGCGGGATCGCCATGAACTGAGATGAGAGCAATATGCTGTCTACGTTTACTGGTCATAAGTTGGTCTAATCCTCGATTTCAACAAGGGTTAAGCTTAATTAAGCGTTTGATGCTTGTGCGGCTTTTCCCTCCGCTCAGATTTTTGGTTGAGAAAACCTTAAACGCTGAGGGCTTTGTCCGCATCAGACTACAGGATGGTAAATGCTGTGAACCCTTAACTTACAAGCAACCAAGGGTGAATTAACCCTTGAGTGGGAAGACTTGTGCCACATTTCCCTCCCTTTTACTTTTCGCAGAAAGAATTAACTAACTGAAACGACGCCGGATTGGGCTGGTAATTCCCTACTATAGAGCTTGAGAAATGAGTTCCTCTTTCAGGTCATGGACGGCTTTACCAGACTACACCAAATTTCATCGGAAACCTCATCATTGTTGTACATAGCTTAAAGGGTGCAGACTTAGCAATAGCTAATGAAAAGAGCTGAGTTTTACTCGTTTGAAAAGAGTATAGCCTCTAGAAATCCAAGTTGCAATATGTAAAGAAAAATTTAGTTATGTAAAGACGCACACAACCGGATAGGGTGAGTAATTTGCATCCACCCACCACTAGACAAAAAGGGGTTGTAATCTGCTATGATAGTCAAGCACCGCCTTGGAGAGGTGGCTGAGTGGTCGAAAGCGGCAGATTGCTAATCTGTTGAAGTGTTTAGGCGCTTCCGAGGGTTCGAATCCCTCCCTCTCCGTTTTATTAACTCCTCCAGTTGAACTAAGCTATTGGTTCAGCGTTTGCCGTAGCCAGAAATCAGTCATCCTGATATGACAGTGGCTGGGATAGCAGCGAACAGGACAAAGGACAAAGGACGAATGACGAATGACTAAAGCAATGCTTTGAGTAATGCCTGAAGCTTGAGTTGGATTTCTGCCAGTTCTTTGTCGGGGTCAGAACCCGCCACAATTCCCGCCCCCGCGTAGAGTCTAGCGCGGTAGGTGTTGTCATGATTTAGAGAAGACGGGTTGCTGTCGATTAATGCTGAACGAATACCGACAATGAACTCACAATTGCCTTGATAGTCAATCCAACCTAACGGGGCTGCATAGAGGGAACGGTCAAAGGTTTCGTAGCGGCGGATCTGTTCTTGAGCAATCTGGGTAGGAACACCGGCTACAGCAGGGGTAGGATGAAGCTGGGCAACAATGTCTAGGGGATGGACATTGGTAAACAGTTGTGCTTGGATTGGTGTCCATAGATGCTGGATATTAGAGAGTTTAAGCAGTTGGGGCGCAGGTAAGTATTGGGGGATGAGTCCCAACTCAGATAGGCGTTGAGTGATAAAATCTAGGACAAATTGGTGTTCACGCTGCTCTTTTTCAGAACCAAGCAAGCGATCGCCAAACTCAGCATCTTCAGTGGCTGTCCTTCCACGAGGCGCTGATCCAGCTAAGGCATCCGTTACCAACAGATGGTCACGAATACTAATTAACCGTTCAGGACTCGCACCGAGAAAGTTCTGTCCTTTACCATTGCTGGCACAAAAGATATAACAATCCGGATGGCGTTGGCGCAGATTCTCCAGGGAGTGGATGACGTTAAAGGGTTGGTGGGAAAAAATATCAACGGCATTAGCCAGAACAATTTTACTAAATTCATTGGCATCGATAAAATTTAAGGCGGCGACCACGGCTGACTTAAAGGCTTCAGTATTTATGGATTTGGGCGGGATAAATGGAGAACAATTAATCCGAGTCAGCGAACTGGGTTTATGCTCTGAAAATTTAATTTCAGCAATTTGATCATATAGGTCTTGCAAGAGTCGTTTAATGTTGACGTGAGGATCAACTTGAACATTCGCCACTACTGTACCGCTATTCCCCCGAAACGCCACTTGCCACCGAGGAAGAAAAATGGTAGCGGCTCGAAATGGGGACGGTTGATTTAAAGCAAAAAATGTAAAAAAGCAAAAAAAGTGCGGTCCGGAAAACGAGATCGTTTGATTTTGTTGAAGCCAAATCCAAGTGTCTTTTAGATAATTATGAATGACAGTCTTAGCGTGTTGGAATCGATTGATTCCTTCAAGTTCAGCATAGATAGTCGCATCAATAGCCAGAATCGCTTCATTTTCCTTTCTTTTTTCTAAGTAAAACTGGAATGACTGAGTTCCACCAAGAATCTGGAGTACCGCCAGTGGATCAACCCTGGGAATTTGCACAGAAATACTGGCAATTTGAGTGCAGCCTTTCTCAAGAGATGCCTGCTGACAAGCGACAAGGAACTGGTATAGCTCCTTGTAGTCTGGCAAGCGATCCGTATGAGATGATAAATACGCCATGTACAAGAGGATTGCAGATTTTCGGTGATCCAGGCAAGACAGTTTCCCCAGATGTCGGCTACACGACTCAACGTCTGCCTTTCTATCTACCATTGCATATTTTGCCCAGTCAGCCATAAGGGAGTTAATCCAGTTGACTGAATCCCCCGCCTTATGGGTAAAGTGTTACCTGTTGCCTCAGCCCGGAAAAAGTGGAATGAAATTGCCTGATGGTCCAACGTTGCCGTTTTTTGTGCAAACGCTGCAACTCATCGCTGATCCGCTTAAATTTCTCGACCTCTGTACGCAGCGTTACGGAGATGCCTTTACCCTCCGCTTACTAGGTCGGAACTCCCCACCTGTGGTCTTTTTCAGCCACCCCCAGGCAATTCAATCCATATTTACCACCTCCTCTGATAAATTTGAGTTGGGTAAAGTCACCGATGTCTTCCGCCCCCTGACGGGTTCTACCTCGCTGATTATGTTAGATGGACAGCAACACCAGGTCATGCGGGGGTTGTTGATGCCGCCTCTGCATGGGAAGCAGTTGCCCACCTACAGTCGGCTTATACGTGATATTACAACCGATGCGATCGCGGATTGGCAGCCCGGATCATCCCTTCCCATTCGGGACTACATGTCGGAAATTTCCCTCCAAGTCATCTTACGGGTGGTGTTTGGTCTTAATTCGGGCGATCGCTATGACAGGCTTAAACAACTGATTGAACCATTCTTGAACAATATCACCTCCCCCCTGAACTCAATTCATTTTTTCTGGACACCATTGCAGCAAGATTTGGGTGGGTGGAGTCCCTGGGGCAAGTTTGTCAGGCAACGGCAGCAAATTGATGATTTAATTTATGAACAGATTGCCCACCGTCGCATTCAACCGGAGGGAGATGATATCCTTTCTCTGCTCATGTCTGCCCGTGCTCAAACGGGTCAATCGCTGACCGATGTCCAGTTACGTGATCAGTTAATCACCTTGTTATTACTGGGTCATGAAACCACGGCGTCTGCTTTGGCGTGGGCGTTTTACTGGCTGCATCGTCAGCCGTTATGCTTAGAAAAATTAACACAAGAGTTAGACAGCTTGGGTGAGAATCCAGACCCTGACGCGATCGCGCAACTCCCCTATCTTACGGCTGTCTGTAAAGAAGCGCTACGAGTGTACCCGATTGCCTTAATTGCTCAACCGCGTCAGGTGAGAGCATCGGTGCAGATCCAAGGGTATGAATTGGAGCCAGGAGCGATCGCGGTGCCTTGTATTTATTTAACCCACCGTCGCCAGGATGTCTATCCCGAACCTGACCAGTTTAAACCCGAACGCTTTATGCATCAGCAGTTTTCCCCGTATGAGTATTTCCCCTTCGGCGGCGGTAGTCGTAGCTGTATCGGTATGGCGTTGTCCCTCTTTGAAATGAAGCTGGTTCTGGCAACGGTTCTATGCCGTTATCAGTTGGCGATTGATCCCAACACGTCTGTACAACCGTGGCGACGAGGGATTACCATTGTTCCCTCTAAGGCTTGTCCCATGGTGGTGAAGACCCAGCGTCATGTTCATTCAGCTAGAGAAAAAGTCATAAGTTATCAGTAATACGTTGTAAAATAGAGTACCTTTTTGATCCGATTTCTAGACCCAAACCGGGAAAACAAGAATTTATTGCTAATTGGATCAGCGCTAGTTTACTGGATGTCTAACTTGCTATCATGACCACAAAGTTCATTGCTCATTCCCAAAATAAGTTATGGTTAGCGGCGCTTAAACCACCGATGTATAGCGTGGCTATCATTCCCATTTGGATTGGTACGGCTGTAGCCTACCGGGAAACTCATCTGATTCACTGGGACATATTTGGCACATTTTTACTGTCAGCTATTTTAATTATTGCTTGGCTTAACCTTAGTAATGATGTATTTGATTCAGAGACAGGGATTGATCAAAATAAACCCCATTCACTGGTGAATTTAACCGGGAATAAAGCGTTAATTTTTGGGTTGAGTAATCTATTTTTAGCCGCAGGTATCCTGGGAATCATCGCGATCGCGTGGTGGCAACGGGATTGGACGGTGATTGGCATTGTCTTGCTTTGCTGCGCTTTGGGGTATAGTTACCAAGGTCCTCCCTTCCGCCTGGGTTACCAAGGGTTAGGTGAGGTTATTTGCTTTTTTACCTTCGGTCCTATGGCAGTGGCGGCGGCTTACTACTCCCAAGCCCAAACCTTCTCGTCAACGGGGTTAGCTGCCTCAATCATTATCGGCATTAGTACCTCGATTATTTTATTTTGCTCCCATTTCCATCAAGTTGAGGACGATATAGCCGCCGGAAAGCGATCGCCGATTGTTCGCTTGGGAACTCAACGTGGTGCTAAACTCCTCCCTTGGTTAAGCGGCAGCATTTTTGCCTTGACTGCTTTGTTTATTGTGTTTGGAATGTTTCCGATTTGGACAGGATTAATCGTTCTGAGTTTACCCTTTGCTGTTGAGTTAGTCCAGCATGTTGGCGACTATCATGATCAACCGACGAAAGTCAGCAATTGTAAATTTATCGCCGTTAAGCTGCATTTTTGGAGTGGACTCTTGTTTGGCTGGGGCTTTGTTCTCTCGAATCTTTCTCTCTAATTGACACTCCCCCGCTTGAAAGACGAGGGATTCTTCGTTCATCCAATCACCTTAGAGTATTGATTCTCATCAATACACGCATAGGGCGAGTTGTCCCGAAGCGTTTATCCAATTCGCTCGGTGTGTAACAGGCAAGAATAAGGATTTGAGGTTGGTTAACATTTATTAGTACAACGTACAGAATGTATGTCCAGGTACTTCCTCTAGGATACTCAGAATTCTGCTTTGGAGAGGATGCTGCGATATTTGGGCAGGAGTTCTATTGATCCCCAGCCCTGGTTGAGATAGTAGTATCATAAAGTAAGGTATAAAAAAATAAATTAAACTATTTCACAGCCTCCAGCGTTGAAGCTAGGAGCTTTTTTGACTGAACTTAAAATAAAATTGCCGCCATTGATGTCCATCTCTTGAACGATATAGGGATGAGTCAGTGTTAATCCCTTGGAGAGAGGTAAGTCTAAGTGCCAGAACCTTACAATTTAGTTAGTCGTCCATGATTCACTCACCTGAGTAGGCTGAAGCGCTCTAAGCTGAGTGAAGTTCATGCACCAGTATTAAGGTTGGTTAATACTCAGGAAAGAATCTCGCATAGATACTGACTGTGAGTGTAAGATTGGCAGGCGGCTGAGGTTCATCCCCTTTAATAGAATCCCAACCTAAATAAAAAGAAGGAGAACTATTGAGGTTGAAGTCAATGAGTTTCAGCCAATTTAATTCGTCCTTATTTCTAAACTCATCATTAACAAAGGATTCAATTATGCAACTTATGGATATGTCAAAGCCCCACAAAAGTACTTCAACGAACAGAGAAGCTTGGTGGCAAACTCCTGTACTTAATCGTCGGGCATGGACGTGGGAAGATGCGCGTAATGTGAAACACCAAGGTGAATGGTGGCAGAATGCAGTTATTTATCAGATTTCCCCGCAGAGTTTTAAAGACAGTGATGGCAATGGTGTCGGTGACTTGAATGGGATTATTGAACAACTCGATTACATTGCCTCTCTCGGTGTCGATGCCATCTGGCTGTGTCCGATTTATGAATCCCCGATGGAAGATTTTGGCTATGACATTACCGATATGCGGGATATCGACCCGCTTTTTGGCTCTCTAGAGGATTTTAAACGATTACTGGCAGTGTCTCACTCCATGGGATTGAAAGTTCTGCTGGATCAAGTTTGGAGTCATACCTCTGATAAGCATCCCTGGTTTCTCGAAAGTCGGCAAAATAAAAATAATCCTAAGGCAGATTGGTATATTTGGGCAGACCCTAAGCCTGATGGTTCACCCCCCAACAACTGGTTATCCGCATTTATGGGTCACAGTGCTTGGCAATGGGGACCCGAACGTAAACAATTTTATATGTACAATTTCTTAAAAAGTCAACCTGACCTGAACTGGCATAACCCAGATGTGGTTGACGCAATTTTGGAACGGGCAAAATTCTGGTTGGATTTAGGAATTGATGGGTTCCGCATCGATGCGCCTAACTTTTTCATGCACGACGCCCAATTACGGGATAACCCCGTTCGTCCGGAGGATGCCTCTTTACCTGATGGTGTCGCCCCCGATAATCCTGTGGTTCGGCAACTGTTTAAGTACAACTTCTGCCGTCGAGAAACCTTAGATGCCCTCAAACCTATCCGTGATCTAATGGATCAGTATCCGGGTACGGTTGCCTTAGGCGAAGTAACCTTCTGTGAAGACTCGATTGCCCTTGCCAGTGAATTTGTAGCAGGTGATGAACGCTTACACATGGCATATCATAGCGGACTTCTCATCGATGAACCCATCAGCGCCAAACTCATGCGCCAGATGATGGAAAAAGTGTTAAGTCACTTTACCGAAGGTGGTGATTGTTGGATTGTCGGCAATCATGACTATGGTCGCTTGCGATCGCGCTGGACTGGAAAGGATGCTCAGGGAAATCCTTATCCAGAAGAATTTTATCACATGATCGCCGCACTGCTACTTTCTTTACCGGGTGCAATCTGTCTCTACCAGGGAGATGAACTAGGTTTAACTGAGGCAAGAATCCCTGAAGATATTCCGGTGGACGATATAAAAGACCCCTTTGGTCAAGCCCTTTACCCGGCAATTAAAGGACGAGACGGTTCGCGCACACCAATGCCCTGGCAAGCGGATGTCCCCCATGCTGGATTTACCACGGCGGAAAAACCCTGGCTACCTGTTGCCGATTCCCATTATCAACGGGCGGTGAATCTGCAAAATCGAGATCCGAACTCCTTGCTAAATACCTGGCGTCGTTTACTTCACTGGCGCAAAAAACAACCGGCATTAGAAGCAGGCAACTTGGAAATTCTGGAGACAGAGGAACCGATTTTTGCCTTTATCCGGGACTATGCAGAACAGCGAATCCTGTGTGTTTTCAATTTGAGTAACGAATCTGCCCGCTATGACTTGTCGGGATATCCAGGGTGTAAGGAAACCGAAGGATTAGGCTTTATCACGAATCGTCAGGGTGAGACGCTGGAAATTCCTGGCTATAGTGTCTTCTTTTGTAATATGCCCCCAACCTGTGATTATCAACTGAAGTCGAATTAAGGGTAGCGTGTAGAGACGTTGCATGCAACGTCTCTACATTTGTTGGTTATGCTAATCCTTCCACAACCGGATGGAAGTAAAATGCCAACCCCAACACCAAATAAGCCGCAATTAGCAAAATTCCCTCCAACCAGTTCGACTTCCCATCAGAACTAATGGAATTGGCGATTAACACCGCTACAGCTACAGCTACCAGTTCAAAGGGGTTAAAATCCAAATCCATCGGCTGACCCAAAAACCAACCCGCAATCACCAAGACAGGGGCGACAAACAGGGCAATTTGTAAACTTGATCCCACCGCCACCGACACCGACAAATCCATCTTATTTTTCATCGCCACAGTCACCGCCGTAGCGTGTTCGGCGGCATTGCCAATAATGGGCAATAGAATCACCCCTGTAAATAGGGCAGTTAATCCTAACTGGGAGGTAGCTTCCTCCAACGTCCCCACCAATAGTTCCGACTCTAACGCCACCAAAAGGGTGACTCCAAGTAACACGCCAATCCACAAGCCTAAATTCACCTTATGTTCCGGTTCCTCGGTGGAGGAGGAAACATCGTTTCCCTCTTGGGACTCAACATTCACCATGCCCACATCCAACAGATAGCTGTGGGTTTTCATCGAAAATAATAAGGTAAGAGCATAAACCACAATCAACACCCCCGCCACAGCAACCGATAATCTTTGTAACGTCGCTTCATCAATGTCAGGCGTCGTAGCATCCATCGCCGTCGGTAGCAACATGGCAATGACAGCCAAATTCATTGAGGACGCATTTACCCGTGCCACAATCGGTTGAAAGTCCTGTTCCTTGTAGCGTAATCCCCCCAAAAGCATAGATAAGCCCATCACCAGCAGCAAGTTGCCAATAATTGATCCCGTAATCGTGGCTTTAACCACATTGACTAAGCCAGCATTGAGGGCAATCAGGGCAATAATCAGTTCTGTCGCATTACCAAACGTGGCATTCAGCAACCCGCCCAAGGTAGGTCCTGCTACAACCGCAATTTCCTCCGTCGCCGTTCCCATCCACGCCGCCAAGGGAACGATCGCCAAACAGGAGGTAATAAAGACTATAGCTGATCCCCATTCCAGAAAATGCGCGGCGATGGAAATGGGGACAAAAAGTAACAACAGTGACAGAATCGTGTTTTTGTTTAGCATATAAGAACCAGCAAAGAGGCACAGATTTACGTTAACGGTCAGGATTGGTATTTGTCATTGGTCATTGGTTATTGGTCATTGGTCATTTGTCGAACAGAGCTTGCACTCTATCGGGGCAGGTTTAGTGATATCAGGGTGAATATCTAATGGTAATGGTAAAACCTGCCCCTACATACAGACGCTTCTGGCATACCGGGAAGGAACATGACTCCCCCATCACCCCATCACACCCTTATCCCTGCAACTTCCCAGGAAGATGTGCAATAATCGGCAAGAGTTGCTATAGTGCGTCTAAGTTTTGTGAACTGACCGCAACGTTATATGAAGTTTTATCGATTTTCAGTAAATCTTGCGGTTGAATAAAAAACTGAAGGGACAGATTGTTACACGTTCATCCCCAAATGCAAGTTTAGCCACTGGTGTCAATGCTTTTTTCTAAGGATCTGGGTATACATTCCGTACACTGTACTAAGAAATGATAAGGAGACTCAAATCCTTACAAAGGACAAAGGACAGGACAAAGGACGAATGACGAATGACAATCCTCACCGTTAACTTTACTTTTGTCCGACTACTTATACCGAGCTGGCGTTCTCTACTGAAATGGCTAGCTTCCAACCTAAAATTCGTTTAGCGAATCTCTCAACTTATCCCTACTCAAAAGCGAAAATGACTAGAGTAAGGGAATCTGTCTGACTCGTTTTCTGTGGAATTTGGTGATCTAAATGACTTCTGCTGCTGAACTTTCAGCTTCACAAGCTGCGGCAAATCCCATCCCTACCTTATCCGAGGAGGCTGGGCAAGACCATGATCCCCTACAGACAGCTAGGGGCGTCTACGTAACGGTTCACGGGCATTTTTATCAACCCCCCCGTGAAAATCCTTATCTGGATACTATTGAACGTCAGCCCTCGGCGGCTCCGTTTGATAACTGGAATGAGCGGATTCATCACGAATGCTATCGCCCCAACGCCTTTGCCCGGGTGTTAAATGGTTGCGGCGAAGTGGTGGGGATCGTTAATACCTTTGAATATCTCAGCTTTAATATTGGTCCGACGCTGATGTCGTGGCTAGAACGCTACGACATGGAAGTGTATGAGCGGATAATAGAGGCGGATCGCAAGAGTTGTCAACGGCTCAACGGTCACGGTAATGCGATCGCGCAAGTCTATAACCATATCATTCTTCCCCTCGCCAATGAACGGGATAAATACACTCAAATCCGCTGGGGAATGGAAGATTTCCGCTCTCGCTTTGGTCGTGATCCTGAAGGGATGTGGCTGGCGGAAACGGCGGTAGATTACCCCACCCTGGAAGCGTTAGTGGCAGAAGGGATTAAGTTTATTATTCTTGCTCCCTCCCAAGCCGAACGCTGTCGGGTTTTGCCAACCGAAGACAATCCTGATCCTAAATGGCATGAAGTAGGTGGGGGTCAGATTGATCCCAGCCGCCCTTACCGTTGTTTCCTGGAAAGCGGTGAATTTATCGACATCTTTTTCTACGACGGTCCCATCTCACGGGATATGGGGTTTAGTGATGTTCTCAGTAGTTCCGAACATTTTGCGGGTCGTTTAGGGATCGCGATTCATGGAGATCACCGTCCCTCCCAAATTATCAGTGTGGCAACCGATGGGGAAACCTTCGGACATCACAAACGCCACACGGAAATGTGTATCGCCCATGCTTTTACCCAAGTCTTTCCCCGCCGGAACTGGACGGTGACTAACTTTGCTCATTACCTCAGCATTAGTCCACCAACGTGGGAAGTGATTCTCAAACCCGTCACCGCTTGGAGTTGTTCCCACGGCGTCAACCGTTGGCAAGATGACTGCGGCTGTGGCGGCGGCGGGGGTTGGCATCAAAAATGGCGGCGTCCCCTGCGAGAAAGTTTGAACTGGCTGCGGGATCAGTTGATTCCGGTGTATGACGAGAGGGGGCGTCAGTTTTTCCGTGATCCTTGGGCGGCGCGGGATGAATATATCCAAGTGCTGCGCGATCGCATCGCGTCTCGGAACGAGAATCGCTCTGGGGAAAATGTGAAGCAATTTCTCAACCGTCACAGCGTTGCGCCCCTCTCTCCCACCGACCAAATCGATGCCCTGCGGCTGTTGGAAATGCAACGCCACGCCATGCTGATGTATACCAGTTGTGGCTGGTTCTTTGAGGAAATCTCTCGTCCAGAAGGGGTACAGATTTTACGCTATGCGGCGCGGGCGTTGGAGTTAGCTGGGGAGGTGGCGGGTATCCAGCTTGAGCTAGGGTTCTTGGAACGCCTACTTGTAGCACCGAGTAATGTAGACTGCTTTAAAACCGGGGATGTGGTCTATCGGCAACTGGTGGTGTCGTCGCAAATTACCTTTCAACAAGTTGCTGCCCATTACGCGATTAGTTCCTTATTTACCAACTATTCCCAACAAGAACGCCTCTACTGCTACGAAGCCCACCAGCTTGACTATCAACTCCAACGCATGGGTTCACTGACATTAGCAGTGGGTCAATTGCGACTGGTGTCGGAGATTACCTGGGAAAATATGGAATTGGTGTTTGCCGTTCTCCATATCGGTGGCTGGGACTTCCACTGCTGTATTCAACCCTTTACCGGACGTCGGGCATATACCCAGTTGAGGGATCAGATTTTTGATGCCCTCAAGCAAGCCAGTGCTGCCCATACGATTCTGGCAATGAATCAGATGTTTGGTGAGCAGTCGTTCAGTTTACAGAATCTGTTTGCTGAGGAACGGCAACGGATTATGCAGCTAATTAGTCAGGAAACCCTGACCCGATTAGATCAGCTGTATAACCAGATGTACCGGGATAATTACGGTGTGTTGATGGCATTCCATCGGGATGAATTGCCCGTACCGAAGGAATTGCAAGTGGCAGCAGAAATTGCTTTATCCAACCGTTGTCTGATTGCGATTAAAGCGTTAGACATGGAGGTGAGTGATCCCCAAGCTATCAATGCTCAGATTGCTGAATTGGAAGCGATCGCCACAGAAGCGGGACATCTACGCTGTCATCTGAACATCCCAGAAGCCAAGCCAACGCTGGAAACCTTAATTTGGCGATCGCTGTGGCAACTTTTGCATGAGGGTGATCCCGATACCCTCGGCGATGATATCCGCCAGATTGATCGGTTGATTGAGATTGGCAATCGGTTAAGCCTTGGTTTAGCGTTAGACCGTTGTCAGGAACTCTATTTCAACTGTTTACACACCTCAATCGTGCCGCAGTGTGAACTGGCAATTCAAGCCCAGCGCCTGAGTGACCAAAAGAATGGACATGATCAGGCGCAGCTTATGGCGGCAAATCCTTGGACAATTATCCGACTACGCCAGTTGCTTCAGCTTGGTCAACTGTTGTCTGTGGAAGTGAGTCCTTGGTTAAGTCATTTGATGTAGATAGTAGGGGCTTGGTAACCAAGCATTGGTGTCAACTTAAGCCACATTACCCACGATAGGATACTGGGTGTGGGGTATGGGGTGTGGGGTGTGGGGGGAGCGAGCAATTTTGGCTCACTATGTATTAAAGTTTCCTGTTTGGAAAAAACGTTGTGGATGAATAG
>NZ_JAVKEA010000217.1:0-215023 GCF_040221695.1 Coleofasciculus sp. E2-BRE-01
GGCAGTTTGAGGGGTTGGAAGTGTTTGCATAACCTATCGGGATAATTTTTCTAGCTAAACTATCTGTCTGTATGTTCTCTATTCTCCCAGATTGCCACAGTTGGGGCGTTTTTGGGTTAAGGCAAGAGAAAGTGCGATCGCGTTGGGTAGTGTTAACGTAGGCTATATAGCGCTACGCGCCAGGGAATAGGCAATAGGCAACACCTCGGCTTCGCTCGGTGTGCCATAGGCAATAGTGAAGACAAAAGCTTACTTTACAAGGGATTGAGCGATTTGAATTTTTCTTTTATGTCCTAACCTTAGTGCGTAGTGCTATAACTAGCCATAGCCGCTAAAAATAGGGATTTGCCGTGCCACGCCTGGTGATGGTACTGCGTATGATACCAATTCTCCTGCTCACGCTGTAGGACAAGAAATCATGAAAAGCTTTTCAATAACAAAAAACTTGTTTATTAATGCACCGCCGAGTTTACTCTTTGACACGTTAACTAATTCAGAAAAGATTATCCAATATTATCCTCTAAAAGAAGTTATATCCGATTGGCAAGTTGGTAGTGATATTCTCCTTAAAGGAAACAATAACGGTAAAGACTTTATTGATTATGGTAAAATTGAAATCTTAACACCTAATCAGAAGTTTCAATATACATATTGGAGCGATAATCACGGTACAGATAGAACACCAGAAAACCAGTTGACTATTTGTTACACTCTTGATGAAGTTGAAGGGGGAACGAATCTTCAACTGGAACATACCAACTTAAAGTCTGAACAAATGTACTCTGAAATGCTTAAAATTTGGGATTTATTACTGTCGGGCTTAAAAAGTTTTGTAGAATCAGGTCAACTTAAAAACAGAGAATAGTAAATAATTAATTTGCTTGACAACCTGTAACTCAGTTAACAAAAATTTATATCCATATACTTATTTATCATCATTCCTATCCTCTCTTTTGACTGAATCCTGAATTCTAAGTTGCCATGTAGTGGACAAAAGCAACACGCTTTACTCTCAGGGGAGTAACGGTTATAACTCTTTGCCCACCTTACATGACATTGGCGGATTGAGATTGGTGCAAGACGTGAGTTTAATCCAATTTTAACTACTCTGGAAAATCAGGAATCACCCACTTGGGAGGTTCCATCAGTTTCTTCCGTCGCGCCTCCTCAGCTATCTCATACATTTTATCCAGTGACGTCTCATTGATAAATGTTGAGGCTTTAGCCGCATACTCCTTGTGGGGACATTTATCACCCAATACACAACCATTGACGCAGGCTTCAGCACAGTTTATGGTAGGTTCCACTTCTCCCCTCCTTATTTCCAGCTTCGTCAGACAATTTTAAACGCTATATCCTATTTCTCTATATTTACAAATTTTAATGCATTTAACCGAGTCTGGGGAATATAGTCTTATTGTTTGACAACTAGCCTATATTTTTTTATAATTTAACGTTTACTATTCTTTGACAAATGACAAATGACAAATGACCAATGACAAATGACGAATCTCTATCTCAACCGCTTCTTTTCCCCTTGATAGCGCAGCCACTCACCCACAAAGGCAATTGCCCCAGATGCGCCAATTAAAATTACACTCAAGGCATTAATATCGGGTTTAACTCCAGTACGAATGCGGCTAAAAATTTCCATCGGTAGCGTTGTCGATCCGGTTCCAGCCGTAAAGCTAGCAATCAGGAAATCGTCCATACTGAGAACAAAGGAAATTAGACACCCCGCAATTATGGCAGGCATCAATTCGGGCAATAACACTTTAATAAACGCTTGAAACGGGGTTGCGCCTAAATCGAGTGCTGCTTCTTCCAAATACGGATCAAGACTGGAAATACGCGAAGAGACAACAAAGGCAATGTATGCCAGACAGAATACCACATGCGCCGCCACAATTGTCCACAAACTTAATGGCGTGCCAATCACCGCCAGAAACACCAGAGTCGCCACTGCCATTGCGATATCGGGAATAATCAACGGTAAGTAGGATACCCCACGATATAACCCCTTCCCCATAAATTGATAACGCACCAACCCCACCGCCATCAACGTGCCAATCACAGCGGAAATAACCACAGCCACAAAAGCAACCGTCAAGCTATTTTGCAACGACTTCAGCACCCGTACATCACTAAATAGCTTAATGTACCACTCCAACGTAAATCCCTGCCAATTGGCACTATAGGCTGACTGATTAAAGCTATAAAATGTCAAGACCAAAATCGGCAGATACATATAAAAAAACATCAGCAAAGAAAATATCCCTTGCCAAGAAAAGCTCGGCTTGAGTTTAGATGATTGCATCTCGACGGGAAGTTCCTCCTGCTGATGGCTTACTGAGTCTGTCATCTAATGCTGCTGGAAAATGGTTAAATAAATCGGGTTAACTGGATACGGTAACGCTCTTTTTTGGTTATGCTAACATCTCCAACTTGCAAGCGCCCTTTACCCCGAATCGCGATTAAGTCACCCGGTTTAACCGAGTAACTCGCTTGGCTAACGTCTTTCCAGTTTACCCGCACATCACCCGCCCCAATCATATCCGCCATCTTACTGCGGGATGTGCCAAATCCGGCTGACGCGATCGCATCCAGGCGCATCGATGCTTCAACTGTCGTCATTTCTTTCTTCTTGGGTTCTCGAATCTTGAGTTGACTCAACTCAATCGGTCGAGTTTTCACCGGAACCGAACGCACTTGAGTTAGCTGCGTCTCCAGAAACGGGACAATTTCTGGAATCACAATCACTTGAGCGCCACGTTCGCCTAAAACAATAATATCGCCAACTTTCTCTCGAACAATCCCGGTTCCCAGAATCGCGCCCAAGAAATCCCGATGAGTGGCTGGATCAAAGAGAAAATTGCCCTCAATATCTAACGCCGCTACCTCAACCTGAGACTGATCCAGAGGCAATTCTTCACGGGTGATCCCCAGCCGTTGACGTTCAGCTTGAGGATATCCTCCCCATGGCAAGAGTTGCACCTCTGTCAACCGAGAAAACTGCTGCTGAATTTCCACCAGTACAGGTGGTGAGAGGAAATCGGTTAACACCACTTCCCACGTTTTGATCGCTTGTTCCGCTTGATCAATCACACGGGCAACAGTATCACGATTTTCGACGCCTTTGAGTAAGTCCTCTCGTGGCAGCATAAGACCTAATAAATTATGAATTATGAATTAATCACAAATCATTCAGTATACCCCTGAATTGTCTCCGGCTCAAATCGCTTCAGTAGTGGGGTAGCTTGGCGAATTAAGTCCTCCGAACCTTTGACGACGATTATATATTGCCCTTGATTGAGACGATTGCGATAGGGGAGTGCGTCACCACTACCCAAGGCAATGCCAACTCCGCCACCCACAAAAAAGCTGCCCATTGCTGCCGCGATCGCACCGAAGATACCGCCAATGATATGATTCCCTATGGGACCTATAGGTAGAATTTCGATCGCCGTGAGTAGGTTAAAGGCATATCCAGCCGCAAAGCCAAAAGGGAGCAACCAGTAGGCGAGTTGCTTAACTTGCTTAATGGCTTGCAGATTCGGGTCAATTAAGCCAAACTCATCAGCACTTTGGTAACCTTTCCCCAGAATCGTGACTTGATTCAGCGGCAAGCCTCTTTTTTCCAGAACTGTGTAAGCTTCTTCGGCTTCAATGCGATTTTTCAGGACAGCAATCAGGTAGTTCATAGTATCAGATAGAGCTAAAGCGTTACAGAGGCTTCGGAATTAAATCCATTGACCAGACTTAGATATGACGGCAACAATCCAAAAGGCAGTTAGGGAGATGCCAACATCTCCTAAAGTAGCCAAAGTACTTATCGAAGGAGTTACGCCCGAATTTCCAGATTGCCCATCATACCCAAATCTTCATGATCAAGGATGTGACAATGATAAACAGTTTTACCTGCAAAATCTCGGAAAGGAATGCGAATGCGAACAGTTTCCCCTCTAGGAACTAAAACTGTATCTGTCCAAGCTGGGTAAGGTTCTAGTTTACCGTTGCGGCTGATGACTTGGAATGGATTGGTGTGAATGTGAAAGGGATGATCCATCATTCCCGTATTCACGATTTCCCAGTCTTCAACTGTATTAAGCTGAACTTGGGTATCAATGCGATCGCTCTTGTAAGGTTGACCGTTAATTAGAAATACCATGCCCATCCCAGGCTCCATCCCGTGATTGAGCTGAAAGCGTCGCACCTGTTGGGGTTCAGGTAACGTCGGTATGGATATAAGTTTGGTGGGTAGAGGAACGGGTTCGATTGCTTTATCGTAGTTAAGAGTGGCTAGCACTGTTGGGGCGTTGTCATCTTGCCCCATCATGCCTTGACCACCCATCATACCTCGACCACCCATCATACCTCTGCCACCCATCATGCCTTGACCACCCATCATTCCCATTCCGCCTCGATTATAGGGAAGATTCCGCAAGGAATATTGTCCTGGATTTCTATCCCCCCGCACCAGCACTTCTGCTCGTTGTCCAGGTGTTAGCAGCAATTCTGACAGTTCTACAGGTTCGGCTAAGGAACCGCCATCTGTAGCAATCAGATAAAAGGGATGATTTTCCAGAGACAGCCGATAAAAACGGGAAGGGGAAGCATTAAGGATGCGCCATCGGAGTAAACCATTAGCGGGTAGGGATAATGTTGGGTTAAGCTGACCATTAATCGTGATCAGTTGTCCTTCCCGTCCCGTCATCGCTGACATTTGGTTTGAAGGTAACATTCGCCCGTTCTCATCCAGGGCAAAATCTTGGAGAACCAGGAATTCTTCCTGAGCGGCTTGAATTTCGGGAATGTCATCCAACTCTCCTCGCACGATGAATAAACCCGCTAAACCGCCAAATAGCTGTTCGGCGACTAAACCATGACGATGGGGATGATACCAAAACGTACCAGCCGGATGGTCTTGGGGAATGGTAAACTCGTAGTCAAATCTTTCTCCCGGCTCGATGCTGAGAAAGACATTATCCGCATTTCCCGTAACCGGAATGTGCAATCCGTGATAGTGCAAATTAGTGGGTTGGGAGAGATTGTTGGTGAAGTGGATACGAACGGTATCTCCGGGTTTAGCTTCCAAACGAGGAGCAGGAATCTGTCCATTGTAGGTCAAAAGATATGCCGGCTGACCCCCCAAATCAACAGCACCGGAACTGGCTTCTAGGTCAAGTTCTAGTAAACCATCCCGGCTTTGATGCAGTGAAGATCCGGCAATTGGTGATTTTGAGGTTTGTTTGCTATTTTGTCCGATTGCACAGCTTGTTCCTAAAGCCACTCCAGC
The DNA here is from genome assembly GCF_040221695.1 of Coleofasciculus sp. E2-BRE-01. Classification (NCBI taxonomy): domain Bacteria; kingdom Bacillati; phylum Cyanobacteriota; class Cyanophyceae; order Coleofasciculales; family Coleofasciculaceae; genus Coleofasciculus; species Coleofasciculus sp. E2-BRE-01. The sequence goes on from NZ_JAVKEA010000217.1 coordinate 5,297, forward strand.
TCCAGCTACACTCAGAGCAAGAAACGTGCGGCGATTTATCTTTGACATGGTTGATTCGGTTGAGTACGGCTTTGGCTTACTTTTGGTCGGGATCTGGAAAACCTCTCTCCAAACCTCTCTCCTGCTCTTGAGAAGGCTTTGAATTCTCCCCCTTTGCGTGCCAAGAAACATTCTTTAGTTGATACCAAGGGTTGATGGTGTTGCCTCAATCGGAATTTAGTAAGACTGATACTCCTGAAAAACCTCAAATTTTCCGTCCTGATTAAACGCCAACACTGCAAAGGATTCTTTTCTCTCCCCCGCCTCCATTCCCGGACTTCCCAAGGGCATTCCCGGTACAGCAATGCCAGCAATATCAGGCTTTTGCTGAACCAAACGTTTGATATCATCAGCGGGTATATGCCCTTCAACGACATAGCCATTGACAATCGCGGTGTGACAGGAGGCGAAGTCCTGGGGTACGTTATATTTTTCTTTAATAGCGGTCATTTCGTCGGTTTTAGTATCAGTAACCTTAAAACCGTGTTTTTCTAAGTGTTTAATCCATTCTCCACAGCAACCACAGGAGGGACTACGATATACGGTAACTGAGAGCGGTTCTGACAGGGGTTCGGTTGCCTGATCCCAGACACTGCCATTGATGCTGACGGGTTCAGCCGCAACAAGATTGGGTGATTGAGAATTGACTCCTTGGCTATTGGTGCTTTTTCCCCACACCCCGACTGTCAAATATGTCGCTCCCAATACTCCCACGACAGCAACACCCGATAACAGAAGGGGACGCGACTGTTGATGCATCCAAGATGTCAAACGTTTGAGCATAATTAAAACCTCACCATTAATTCTTTGTTTGGGGTTGGGACTCTACTTTGATTTTAAACTCTCCAGTTAGGTGGAGAGTCAACTCAGAGAGACTATTCCCATCGTGGACTTCCCAGACGCGACTTTTGTCAAGAAGGATAGTAACTATCCTCTCAAAAGCCAATGAAATTAGCATGAAATTATCTTGGCTTTCCCTCTGCTTAAATTGTTGGCTAAATCCAGACAGATTTCATCTCGATTTCATCTTGTTTTGGCATAATGGCAACTGGTAATTTAGTCATCTACCGTAAGTAGAGTTGTAGTCTAAAAATTGAAGCTTACCCTAAACAGTTGACCGATTAAGTCTATGAGAGTGTTGCTAGTTGAAGATGAGCCAGACTTGGGGGCTGCCATTAAGCGAGCGTTAAGTCTAGAAAAGTACGTGGTTGATTGGGTTGTTGATGGTACTGAAGCTTGGGGCTATTTAGAAAACCAGGAAATGCAGTATACCCTGGCTATTTTAGACTGGTTACTACCAGGACTATCGGGACTAGAGCTACTGCGTCGGCTGCGTGCGAAAAAAAGTTCCTTGCCCGTTTTGATGCTAACCGCAAAAGACCGCTTGGAAGACCGGGTGGCGGGGTTGGATGCGGGAGCAGATGACTATTTAGTCAAGCCGTTTAGAATGGCAGAATTGCTAGCCAGAGTTAGGGCGTTGCAGCGGCGATCGCCTCAACTCCAACCCCAACAACTTCAAGTGGGAAGCCTGACGCTCGACTGCGGTACTCGAACGGTTTATCGTGTCGCGGCTAGGGGAGAAAAACAGGAGGTTCCGCTGACTAATAAGGAGTACCAGCTTCTAGAGTATTTCATGAGGCATCCCAATCAAGTGGTGACTAGCGACCAAATTCGCAATCAGCTCTGGGAAGTGAGTGCAGAACCGATGAGTAATGTCGTGGCGGCACAAATGCGCTTGCTGCGCCGCAAACTTGAATCAATTGGCTGCGCGATTCCGATTGAAACGGTACATGGTATAGGATACCGTCTTAACCTAGGCAACGATGCATCAAAATAAGCTATTTAGCCAGACTCGTCGAAAATTGGCACTTTCCTATGCCTTCGTCATGGGTGTCATTTTGAGCCTGTTGGGGTTTGGCGTTTATGAAGCGATCGCTCATGCTCATTTAATCACTTTAGAGCGGGAGTTAAAATCTGTAGCCGGGACACTCCATGACAGCCTAGAATCAAAACTCAAGCAGCCTGGACAAGTGGAGCCAAGGGTTAGGGATATTTTACCGAATCTTTGTCTAGTGGAGATAAACTGCTCTCCAGCACGGGTGAATGGTGAACGCCACAGGCTCAGTGCTGTTAATCAAGGAGACTACTACATCCAGCTATTTGATCAGTCAGGCAGTTTGGTGGCGATCGCGGGGGCTGATCCAGCCGGATTACCCCTCGTGTTCAACCGGGACTCTTGGCACACTGTATCAGATGAAGAGGGCAACACTTATGAGCAAATTTCCCTATCCCTACATACCCAAGATCAGCAGGATTGGGGCTACTTACAGGTAGGGCGTTCTGTGCAAGACATCAACGACTACATGAGTACAGTGAAATTAATTTTGGGATTGGGGTTGCCAATCGCCATGATTCTTGTTGGTGTTGCCAGTTGGGGGTTAGCGGGGTTAGCCATGCAACCCATCTACAAATCTTACAAGCAGATTCAACAATTTACCGCTGATGCGGCTCACGAGTTGCGAACCCCTGTCGCGGCGACACTGGCGACGGTAGAATCGGCTCTATTGATACCCAGCTTAGATGAAAACGAGGCACGAAACACCCTGGAAATTGTTGAACGACAGAATCGGCGGCTGAGTCAGTTGGTTGCGGATTTGCTATTGTTGTCTCGCCTGGATCGGCAACCTGCACCTGTACTACGTCAGAGGTGCTGTCTGAATGACTTGGTGAGCGATTTAGTTGAGGAATTAGCCGCCTTAGCTGTTGCTTCTCAGATCATGCTGAGTTCTGAAGTACGAGTGGGAATTCCTCTAGAGGTGATCGGGGATGAGGAACAGCTTTATCGCTTAGTGTCTAATTTAATTATTAATGCTATCCAATATACTCCAGTTGGGGGAAACGTAACGGTTATTTTAGACAAGAGTGATCATCATGGGATGATCCAAGTTAAAGATACGGGAATTGGCATTACCCCAGAAGACCAAAGACAGATTTTTGATCGCTTCTATCGAGTGAATAGCGATCGCTCTCGTCATACGGGGGGTTCGGGATTAGGGTTGGCTATTGCCCGCGCGATCGCGCAGTCACACCACGGTAGTTTGCAGGTACAGAGTGAATTAGGCGTTGGCAGTATTTTCACCCTGCGATTGCCTTTGGTGGGAAGTTCGGTGACATCTCCACCATCAACCTGAGTATAATACTAAATCCGGGTCACTTACCCCCGTTTTGGTTGGGACAAGGCAGAGGGCAGAAGGCAGAAGGGATAGAATGAAAAGTAGCTAAGGGATAAACGGGGTTTCAAACGCGGATTTGGTATAAGTACTTAAACATTCATTCTGAGCGCGGTAAGCTGTCACGCATTTAAATTGGGAATGGGTAGCGAGCAAGATGCTCGCACTACAAGGATTTCCTCATTATGCACATTAATGTTTAAACGCCAAAAAGCTTACTCATAACTGTTAACAACCTTCGCATTAATCTCATCTCATTGCTTGTGTACATTCCCCTGTTCTGGTGGTCTTAGTACTCTATATGAGTTTGTTTACTTAAGAATACTTTTCGTTGTTGAGATTATCCAATAATTATCCCGATGCTCCTCCATCGTTGACAGCAAAGACATAAAAATAAAATGAGATAGCTTAGATCCAAAAACAAGAAAAGTAAAGTAAAGTAAAGTATTTAAACTCAAAAATGTTTGATGTATTGGTTCAATTATCAGCCTAGTTGTTCTCACTTCCAAGCTTTTCAGATAACCTCAAGACAGCATAAAGGCATCAAGTTCATCGATATCGTGGATAATATCGGTTTCTGAAACCTCATAGGCTTCTGCCAATTGAATACTAGCTTGCAGCCTCAGCGCCACGTTTTTACCTGTATCAAATGCAGCCTTGGTCAAGTCTCCAAGTTTTTCATATTCCGCGATAATTATCGATACGACTGCACGGTAGGTTTGGTCAATTTTAGCAAGGCACTGATTGTAGTATTCATCCATCTGACGCTGCAACTTTTCAGTTTCTTTACCAAGGTATTTTTTACTAAAATCTATAACTATGCGCCCAGCAATTGTTCCCAGAACCGCACCTATAACAGGAACTGGGATTACAGCCTGTCCAAGAACAGAAGCCAAAGCTGCTGCTGCCGACTCCATACAAGCCAACTGACTCAGCTCAGTAAATTGGTCAAAGGAAATGTTCCCCACATTCAGGTCGTTAACAAGACTGGCAATCACCTGACTAGCACTAACAAAAGAACCTGCCAAGGGAGCAGATAGACTAGCAAAATTAGTGAGGGCATAGATGGCTCCAGCAGCGATACCACCAAAAGCAGCTCCTTTAGCAGTATCAATGCCTATCTCTTTCCAGTCGTCGGCTGTGTAATCACCCTTAAAGGGATTTTTGCCCTGTTTGTACTTCTGATATACTTTGAAAGCTAACCGAATTCCACCAGCGATTAAGGCTCCCTTGCCAGCTAAGCTGTTTGGCATTTAAACCTTAATATCAATAATGGCACAATCCTTGTATTGCGAGCATCTTGCTCGCTACTAATACCCAATTTAAATGCATTACAGCTTACTTGAGCCATATCTCCTAAATTCGGTTGTACATCAGTTCGGATGTTCTCCTTGATTTGTTTGTTCTCGTCGCTAAGTTTTTGCTCGTGCCTGTCTAATGTGTCGTGGAGCTTGCCTTGCTGTACCTCAGTGTAATTAGAAATACCAGGCTTGACGACGGCACTAAATGACTTACCAGAAAGCTCTTCTATTTCTTGGGCTTTTTGCTGGATTTTTTGTAATGTGCGGTTGGCTAATCCTTCTACAGACTCACCCTTCAGTACCTTTTGAATAGTCTCGTAGTAGTCTCTTGGAATATGGTAATAGGAACCTTCTCTACCGAAATTCTCATACTTGCTCATGTGTTCTAGTACATGATCCAAGTTTTTGTTAAGACCATTGATAAACTTGGACTGAACTTGAACACTATTAATAAGGTAGTCTTCAGGAGCTGTTCGACCAACTCCCTCGAATGTTGCACTTGGAGTTTGCTGACGCAAATAGTCCCTGGCGTTACGAATGCCTACTTCAACTTGCTCGGCAATCTCGCCATGTTTAGTTTTGTCGCTACCTAGAATTTGCTCAGGGCTTCCAACAAAATCTCTTACTTTCACAACCTGCTCAATAGCCTTGGCGAAGGCGGAATCTTGACTTTCCAGAGCAGCTTTGAGCTGTTCTGCATGACGGAGATTATCCCCCGCCACCATACCGCCAATTATCTGAGTCGTCTGATGAACGTTTTCTTTCATCGATGTCCTTAATTAGCTCAGTTTCTTATTCAGCAGTTTAGAAAGCGCTTGGATGTTGTTAATCAAGGTAGCCAACTCCATCTTTTGCTGATTGCTGAAGTGCTGATAGTTGTTAGGGGCATCTATCTTGAGAAAGTTCAATCGCGTGTTAACACCGTCAGCGTGTTGTTGAGTTAAAGTGAAGAGTTTGGCAATCTCTTCCTTAGCAGCGTTCAGAGTTGCTGTCTTTGCCTTAATACGGGCTGCTTCCTGAGTAGCTTTCTTGGCAATTTCTTCATTTTTACCTCGAAGCATAAAAGCACCGCTTGTTAGAGCTATACCACCAATCGCCAAGCCAACTGGTCCAGCCAACGCCAGCAGAACATTCCCTGCTGCCATACCACCACCACCAGCAGCGATCGCACCACCACCAAGCCATGCCAGTGCCGCGTTAGTTGCAGCAGCTCCTGACAGTGCCGAGATAGCAGTACCTGTTGAAGCAGTACCAAAGGTTGTTGCAATAGCCATTGCCGCAGTTGGACCAAAAGCCGCAACACCTACACCTGTTGCTGCTGCTGCTGCTACCGCTGACTCCTTCATCTTTGTAGCTTTATCTGCCTCAGCCTTAATTGGCTGAGCTACCTTGGTAAACTTGTCGAATTCCACCTTGAATTCATACACTGACTTATCGAACTCTTTTGGTGACTTGGCAAAAGTGTTGACATATTCCTCGCAAGCCTGAATCACTTGCTCAGTAGTCACTTTGCGTTTCTCGTACAGTTCTACCGCTCTTTTAGTTACATCTGCTGCAACTGTCTGATATTCTTTATCAGTAGCTTCAAGCTTAGCTAAAGCTTTTTTCTTTAGGTCACCGTTTAACATTTTTGGCTCCTTATATCCCTTTCTATTCCGTGCAGCCTTATTCTTCAGTATCAACGGTCAAATGATGAAGTTACCGTGAATCAAGATGAAGATCGTGTGAATCTTTGCTGCTGTCGTTAGCAGCTAGGTTCTAGCCAAAAATGCCATTCAGGTGTGCGTCCAGTCAGGATTTCATTCTGATTTCATAATTAACTGATACCTTTAAATAGATACGATTCTTCAGTAGTCTGATCCAGACTGAATGTCTTATGTCTCTGGAACCTCCCCTACCCCATTCGGATATTGACGAGTCTCGTCCCAACGCTCCAGACGCCTCTTCTGAATCTCCCGACCCTTTAACGTCCGAACCAGACCAAGAACTGCGACAGCCATCTAACCGCAAGAAATACGGACGGGTTTTATTAGGTCTAGGAATCTTCGCTGTACTCAGCAGCAGTATCCTCCTGATCACCGATCAAATCAAACCGACTAACTCTATGGCTGGGATGGAAGGTCATGATATGTCGGGAATGTCTCACGATGACATGATGCAGGTGAATGGTGCGTTTAACCCGATTCCGGTGACGGTAGAGGTGGTGCAGCCTGGAGAATTTGAGGCAAATGTATCCTACACCGGATCGATCATGCCCTATCAGGAAGTGGTTGTTTATCCACGGGTTGCCGGACAATTAACCAATTATTCAGTTTATCCCGGCGATCGCGTAAAGGCGGGACAAGTGTTGGCTCAATTGGATGCAACTGAACGCTCGACGGAATTGGCAGAAGCCCAGGCGGAAGCCGATGCGATGGAAACCTCGTTACGGGCTAGCCAAGTCCAGATTGAAGAACAGACTCAAGAAATTGCTCGCTTGCAAGCCGAACTGGATTATTTACAGCTACGACAAAATCGCTTTGCCACGTTAGTCGCAGAAGGCGCGATCGCCCAAGATGACTTGGATATTGTCGCCTCTGAAGTGAATGCTAAACAGGCGGCGATTAGGAAAGCGAAAGCAGCACGGACAAGGCTAATCGCCGAAGTAGATCAAAATCGCGCCAAGGTGGGTCAAGCGCGAGCGGAGGTGAGTACAGCGAAGGTAATGCAGAGTTATACCAAATTACAATCTCCGATTAGCGGCATTGTCCAAACTCGTATGGTTGATCCCGGCGTTGTCATACAACCTGGTATGGGCGTACTAAAAATCGGGGACTATTCGCGAGTACGACTCCAGGCGAATGTAGCACAGGAGGATGCTGGATATATTCGGGTAGGTACACCGATTCAAGCCCAGGTGCCAGGGGTAACGGATCAGCCTTTAACTGGGAAGATTACCAGTATTTTTCCCCAAACTAACAATGACACCCGCACGGTGACAGTGGAAGCGGTGGTGGATAATCCTCAAAATCGTCTGTTATCCGGACAGTTTTTGGATATGACTATTCTCACCAATCGTAAGGCAAATACGATATCAGTGCCTCGAAACGCTTTGGGGGAATTCAAGGGCGCAGATTCAGTGTGGGTGATTGAGGACAATCAGGCGCAACGGCGTCAGGTTGAGACAGGGATGATCAGTGGCGATCGCATTGAAATCACCCAGGGACTCAAAGTAGGCGATCGCGTGATTACCTCTGGGAATAGCCGTCTGGTTCCTAATGCTCAAGTGACGGTGGTGGATGACACTGGCGATCCCGTACCGATGCTGGGTGAGAGTAATCAGGACAAAATTGAGGTTGCGATCGTTCGCCCTGATCCCACCAAGGGATTTAAGTCAGGGGGGGCTGAACTCATCCTAGAAGTGCGTGATCCCCAGACTCAGGAACCCTTACCCGCTAAGGATGTGGCGGTAGACGTCACCATGCCCATGCCGAATATGCAGCCAATGACCACAATGGTGGAACTAGAACCAACGGACAAACCCGGACAATTCCAGGTCAACACTCATTTTGGCATGGCAGGAGAGTGGCATATTAAAGTCGAGGTTAAAGACCCCGATTATGCGGGTCAAACTATGCTCACGGTGCCAGTTGAGTAACATTATCAGGCAATAGTAGAGACGTTCCGCTGGAACCTTTGGGAGATGAGGGAGATGAGGGAGATGAGGGAGATGGGGAAGATAGGGATGGAAAAAATGCAATGAGTGTATCTGATTAGATTAACGGCAATCCTTTTTATTTCACAATTGTTCAATTCTATTTCAGTGAGGATTCTGATGAAAAAACTTTTGTTGCTCGTGCTGACAATCAGCGTTTTAACCACCGCTTGCAGTAGTGCTAATCAAGCGGAGAGTGAAGTCGAAACGGATGCAGCGACTGCTCCGATAACCGAAACGACGGAACCCTCTGCCGAAAATGACGTAATCATCACCATGGTGTCTCCGGAAGATGGCACTGTGCCGATGGGTGATGCGGAATTCGTGGTCGAGGTAATTGATCCTGCTACCAATGAACCTGTAGCTGTCGAGGATCTACAAGTCGATCTGTCTATGGAAATGGAAGACATGGAGCCAATGACAGCCATGACTAAGGTAGAACCTGACACTCAGCCTGGACGATACAAGGTGATGACTAACATGGGTATGAAAGGAAAATGGATGATGGCGGTGAAATCGAATGATCCGGCTATGTCTGGACAAGAAACATTTGATATTGAGGTGAAGTAATTATTCGTCATTTGTCATTTGTCATTTGTCATTCGTCATTTAGACAGGGCGGGTGTAGGGTGCGTTAGCGAAGCGTAACGCACCATTTCAAACGATAGTAGTTAAACCCGCCCCTACAATTTCCCCATCTGACACACCGAGCGTGTTACTGAGCGTGTTACTGAGCGAAGCCGAAGTAAGCCGAAGTAAGTCGAAGTAAGTCGAGGTGTTCCCCATCTCCCTCATCTTCCCCATCTCCCAGACGTTCCAGCGGAACGTCTCTACAACCCCAGCGCTCCCATGATCAAAACCTTTCTCACCCGTTGGTCGATTAAGCATCCGGTAATTGTCGCCGCGCTGTACATTGCCGTGCTAGTCCTATCCGTACTGAGTCTAATACTCCTACCAGTGCGGATGATGCCCTACGTGGAAAGTCCATTGGTGTCGATTGTCACCATGGCACCAGGTTCCTCGCCCACAGAAGTCGAAACCTATATTAGTAAGCCGATCGAGCAGCGGCTGACGGTGCTGGACAATGTGCGGTTTATTCGCTCTAGCTCTCAGCAGGATATGTCCTTAGTGACGATTCAATTTGCCTGGGGAGACGATATCAATCAAGCCGTGCAATCTGTGCAGAGCATTATGACGGCTGCGGAGGGAGATATTGAACTGGATGGCTTGAACTCCCGTTCTTACTGGGTATTGCCGATTGACCCTCTAAATCGTCCGGTGTTAACTCTAGCACTACAGGGAGATGGCTGGGACCCGGTGCAGCTACGGGAATTTGCGGATAACACTCTAGTTGATCGGCTAACTCAAGTGCCAAACGTTCAGGCTGTATCCATCTTCGGCGGCTATCGGCGACAGCTTCAGGTGGTGGTGGATCGACAGAAGTTAGCCGCCTACGGGTTATCAATTTTGCAGGTGCGCGATGCAATTGATGCCAATAACGTCAGCCAGGGCGCTGGGGTGCTGACTCAGGGGGACTCGGAAATCCTGGTGCGGGCAGATAAACGGGCGCTGAGTGCGGCGGATGTAATGGATTACCCCGTTTTAGAGCAGGATGGGCAGGTAGTTTACGTCCGAGATGTGGCTACGGTAGAAGATACCTTTGAGGAACGGCGCAGTGGCTACCGCTACAATGGCGAGGCAGCTTTAGCCGTGAATGTGATCCAAAAGCCAGATTCGAGTTCCCCGAAGGTGATCAAGCAGGTACGGGCAGAATTGGAGCAGATTCAGGCAGAGTATCCGGGTCTGAGTTTTGCAGAAGCTTATGATAACTCCTACTTAGTCAATATTATTCTTGATAGCACCTTCCAGGAACTGCTGATTAGTGTGTTGCTCGCTGGGGTGGTGATTTTAATCTTTTTGGAAGATTTCCGCGCCACGGCGCTGATTATGATCTCCATCCCTACCTCTCTGGCTCTCTCCACCTTGCCTTTTATTCCCATCGAGATGTCCCTGAATTCCTCCACCCTGATTGGGATGATGATGGCGATTGGCAAACTGGTGGATGATTCGATCATCGTCATCGACTCCATTGATCGGAAACTACGAGAAGGGTTACGCCCCAGACAGGCGGCAATTCAGGGAACAGGGGAGGTGTTTCTGGCAAGTGCAGCGGCAAGTTGTGTAATGATTGCAGCCCTGTTACCGACTATTATGGCGGGAGGGTTGACGGGACTGATGTTTGTGGGCATTGTGTGGCCCATGGTGTTTGCTTTTATCGCCTCGCTGATTGTGTCGGTAACGCTGATTCCCCTAATTGCAGCATTTGTGCTGAAGCCACCCCAGCAAAGACGCCAACGAAAGACATGGTTGCAATGGCTGTTGACCCCGGTGCGGGTAGGCTTTGAGAAACTCGAACAGGGTTATGGTTGGCTGCTGGATCGCTGTATGAACAATCGGGAGGTGACGCTGGCGATCGCAGGATCTGCTATTGTGTTTGCGATCGCACTTTATCCCTTTGTGCCTCAAGAAATGATGCCCCTGGGGGATTCGGGTCAGTTTATGGCATCGCTGGAGATGGAACCTGGCACGTCTTTTGCTAAGGCTGACGAGAGTACCTATCGCTTTGAGCAGATTTTACTCGCCCAACCGGACATCGACAAAGTGTCCTCCCAAACGGGGTTTGAACTGACTCGTAATAGTACCTATTTCAGTGGCTACAGTATGGGCAGCGTTAACTCCGCCTCTCTGATTGTCACCCTCAAGGGCGATCGCAACCGTGACATCTGGGAAATTATGGATAGCGTCGAAGCCGAAGCCCGCCGTACTATTCCCGGTTTGCGCCGCATTGCTTTAAAGGAAATGGGTGTAGACGTAATGGCAACTTCTGCGGCTCCGGTTCAGCTTGCGGTGTATGGGGAGGATTTAGATATACTCCATCGTTTAGCCCAAGATGTCCTCCGCATTGCTGAAGATACGCCCGGTTTAGTCATGCCCCAAACCAGTTCAGCCCTAACTCAGCCAGAATATCAGATCAAAGTTGATCGCCGCCGCGCCGAAGAACTGGGAATGAATGTGCGGATGGTGGCAGAACAAGCCCGCTACGCTCTCACAGGTGGCTTTACCCGCCGCTATTACAACCGCCCCAACCTGCGGCAAAATTCGATTCTGGTGCGCTACGAGGAGGAGGAACGTGGCACTCTGAGCAATCTGGCAAACACATACATTACCACACCCATGGGACAACAGGTTCCCCTGAAAACCGTCGCTACCCTGGAACGGCACAATGGTCCTACCGTGATTGAGCATATTAATGGGAAACGGGTGGTGTATGTCAACGGCTACTACCGGAAAGGGGGTCCGGCTTCCATGGATTTGTCGATGGCGATCGCGATGCGGGCGGGGATGGAGTTGCAATTCCCTCCGGGTTATGGTATCGATTCCATGGGTGATATGACCGACATGATGATCGAGTTTGACCGTTTGCTTAAAGGGTTGCTCGTATCACTGATTTTAATTTATTTGATTCTCGTCATTCAGTTTGGCTCGTTTATTCAACCGTTGGTGATGATGCTGTCAGTTCCCCTACAATTAGTCGGTGTCTTCGGCGGATTGATTTTGGCGGATCAAACCCTTTCAAGCGTCTCAATTCTGGGCATTGTCATCCTATCTGGTTTGTCTCTATCCGCAGCAATTTTACTACTCGAATTGATCCTGGCGAAACGAGAAGAAGGAGTTCCCCGCGACGTAGCGATTCGCATGGCAGGTCCAGTTCGGTTAAAAGCAATTACCATGACAACCTGTACCACCGTTATTGTAATTGTGCGGCTGGCGTTCTTCCCAGAAATTGGTATGGATGCCTATTCCCCCATCGCTACCGTAATTCTAGGGGGGTTGCTACTCTCCACCCTGTTAACTTTGGTGGTAGTACCAGTCGTGTATTCCTTCATCGACGATGCCACCGAATGGCTGAAGCGGCGCGGGCGGCGACGGCGCCTGACTCGACGCCCAGATGTCATTTTGGGAAAGTGATCTAGAGCATCGGTTGGTATAACCACCGTTAGCGGTCAAAAGAAGTAATAGATCATAAGTTTTGTAGGGGCGGGTTTAGCCACAATTGTAGGGGCGGGTTTAGGAACTACACTCAGCTATTGATGAAATAACTGAACAACAAAACCCGCCCTAGCTCACCGATAACTCCTCAACAAAACCCGCCCTTGCTAAGTCATAACTAGGGCTTGCGGCAAAAACCAGAAACCCTTATAAATGATGGAATGATCGCGACTTTCATCAAGACAAACTCTCGTTAGCGAAGCGGCGTGTCAACATAATGTTACCCTTCGGGTATGGCGTGGGACTTCCCAGCTAAGTGTTAAATCTTTTAGCCAATGTCGTAAGCACTGACCCCTTTGCCGTTACAATAACCTACTGCGGTCAGTCATCGCGATTGTCCGGCGATAGCCCTGTTGTGTAGTTGATAAGCTGCCCTGCATTAATTTACAGCAAGGCACAATCGGTGTAACTCATTTCAACCCATCTACTGGCAATGTCTAAAGTACTTGTATCCGATCCCATCGATCAAGCTGGAATTGATATCCTCTCCCAAGTGGCTCAGGTTGATGTGAAAACCAATCTATCGCCTGAGGAACTCGTTAGCATCATTCCTGAGTATGATGCCATGATGATTCGGTCTGGCACTCGTGTGACCAAAGAAATCATCGAAGTAGGTAAACAACTCAAGATTATTGGACGTGCGGGAGTTGGCGTTGATAACGTTGATGTCCCGGCGGCTACCCGTCAAGGTATTGTGGTGGTTAACTCCCCGGAAGGAAATACCATTGCGGCGGCTGAACACGCTTTAGCGATGATGCTGTCTTTATCACGTCATATCCCAGAAGCCAATCAGTCGGTGAAAAATAGTCAATGGGATCGCAAGCGCTTTATCGGTGCCGAAGTTTACAAAAAAACCATCGGTATTGTGGGCTTGGGTAAAATTGGTTCCCATGTGGCAACTGTCGCCCGCTCCATGGGGATGAAGTTACTGGCTTATGATCCCTTTATTTCCTTGGAACGTGCGGATCAGCTTGGCTGTCGTCTGGTGGATATGGATTTGTTGTTGCGGGAGTCGGACTACGTCACCCTGCATATTCCCAAAACCCCGGAAACCACTCATCTGATTAATGCCGAAGCCTTGGCGACAATGAAACCAACGGCTCGAATTATCAATTGCTCTAGAGGTGGAGTCATTGATGAGGCGGCACTTTCCGAAGCGTTAAAGGCAGGTAAAATAGCTGGGGCAGCACTGGATGTATTTGAGTCAGAACCCCTGGGAGAATCTCCCCTACGTGAACTGGGTAAGGAAGTGATCCTTACGCCTCACCTGGGTGCGTCAACCGCAGAAGCCCAAGTTAATGTTGCCATTGATGTGGCTGAACAAATTCGCGATGTCCTCTTAGGATTACCGGCGCGTTCAGCCGTGAATATTCCCGGACTATCGCCTAATGTGTTAGAACAGCTCAAACCCTACATGCGGTTGGCAGAAACCCTGGGTAATTTGGTCAGTCAGTTAGCGGGTGGGCGAATTGAACAGCTAAATGTCCGGTTACAAGGAGAGTTAGCCACGAATAATAGTCAGCCATTAGTGGTAGCATCCCTGAAAGGACTGCTATCCCAAGCCTTGCGGGAGCGGGTTAACTACGTCAATGCTTCAATAGAGGCAAAAGAGCGGGGGATTCGAGTGATTGAAACCCGTGATGCTTCAGTGCAAGATTATTCTGGCGGTTCGCTGCTGCTATCGGCAAAGGGTTCCTTGGGTGAACATTCGGTGACGGGAGCGCTACTGAGTGATGGTGAAATTCACATCACCAGTATTGACGAGTTTCCGATTAATGTACCACCGAGTCACCACATGCTCTTTACCCTGCACCGCGATATGCCGGGAATTATTGGTAAAATTGGGTCGCTGCTGGGTAGTTTTAATGTGAATATTGCCAGTATGCAGGTCGGTCGCAAAATTGTGCGAGGGGATGCTGTAATGGTCTTGAGCATTGATGATCCCCTACCGGAGGGAATTTTGACCGGAATTACCGAAGTTCCTGGTATTCGGGACGCTTATACGGTAACACTGTAGTCACGTCAATTTTGGATTTTGGGTTTTGGATTTTGGATGACTCAGACGGTAGAACTACGATCCTCCGATATCTGTTGGTTTCCAACGGCTCTCCCTCAATTTAAAATCTGAAATCTGAAATCTGAAATCTGAAATCGTATGGCAAATAGCTGGTGGGAAATTAAAATTTTGGGTGATCCAGACTTGGAGGATTTAATCTTCTGGCGACTGGACAATTTCGGCTGTCGGGGAATGTCGTGTGAAAGCAAAGGACACTCTCAACTAATCCGAGCTCACTTACCCCAAAATCAGGCACATTTGTTGGATTTGGCAGCACTATCCTTGTGGTTGCGCCAAGATGCGCTGACGGTAGGATTGCCCATTCCCCTAACCCAGTGGCACTTAATTGATGAAGAAGACTGGGCGAGTAGTTGGAAACAGCATTGGCAACCCACAGAAATTGGCGATTGCTTTTTGATTTACCCGGCTTGGTTATCTGTACCCCCACAAACAGAGCGCCTGCTGTTGCGTCTCGATCCGGGTGCAGCATTTGGTACGGGAACCCATCCCACCACGCATCTGTGCCTAGAAGCCCTGGAAATGCGAATCGGTTATGATCATAGCCACCCCGTTATTGCGGATATTGGGTGTGGATCGGGTATTTTATCCATTGCCTCTGTGTTATTGGGGGCAAAAAAAGTCTTGGGGGTAGATATTGATCCCCTCGCTGTGCGCTCTGCCCGCAGCAACCGAGAATTGAATCAGATTAGTGCCGATCGCTTGGTGGTGAAGAAAGGTAGTGTTGAGCTATTATCTCATCTTTTGGGGGAGAAAAAGGTTGATGGTATTCTCTGCAATATCCTGGCAGAAGTGATTATTGACCTGATTCCTGGAATCAGTGCGATCGCCAGTTCCCACAGTTGGGGAATTATTAGCGGGATATTGTTGGATCAGGCTAAACCTATTGCTGATACCCTAGAACAACATAACTGGACAGTAGCGACTCTCTGGAAACGCCAAGAGTGGTGTTGTTTTAATATTCGACGATAGATGATTAGGAGTGCCGCATCATCAATACCTACAGTAGAACGCCTATAATTGACCCGTTCAGCCTAAATGATTTTCTATGATGAATGCCTTTGCCGCTCGTTTTAGCTTTGCTCTGCTTGTTCCTACAACCTTTTTAGTGGGCTTAACGGCGGCGGCTGTGAGAGCGCAAAATGACCTGTATAATCCGATTCCGATTCCTGAGCGTAATCAAGTTTCTGATACCCTCACTGACCAAGATATTCCCACGGGAGAGGGGGGGTTTGCCCGGGACTACACGATAGAATTGAGTGCTGGCGATCAAGTGGCTATTGATTTAATTTCAGATAGCTTCGATACAATTGTTACGCTCTTAGCCTCTGATGGCTCAACTATTGCCGAAAATGATGATGGTCCCGATGGTACGACGAATTCGTTGCTATTTTCCCGGATTACTGAAACCGGAACCTATATTATTCGGGTGCGGGCTTTTGGAGAAACGGGAGGGGGTCCTTTTACCTTGAAGGTGACACGTTTGCGACCAATTTGAATTACGAAATGCTAAAGGTTCCAATCTTCGACTGATTGTAGAGACGTTGCATGCAACGTCTCTACAAGGTTATTGACAAAATGCCAAAATTGACTGCCAAATTTCGGCTTTTACGTCACTTAACGAATGATCACTATTGAGTGGAATAAGCTCCACCCAAGACCGTTCCTTGGCATAGATTAAGCTTTCATTAATGGGAATCACCTTATCATGCTGCCCATGCAAAATTAGAGTAGGAATGGGTCGTTTCAATCGGTGAGTTTGTTCATACTGACGGATATCTTCCACAAATTGATAAGAAAGGAGCAGTTCTTTCTGTTCGCCATAGTGATAAATAGGACGATATCCTTCAACTTGCCATTGATACCGTGTTTCTTCTCCCAGAGTAGATAACCAATGAGAGAGCAATCCAAAGGCTGGCGCTAGCAAAACCAACCTCTGGATGAACGTGTGATATTCCCCTAACCAAGCCGCCGTAAGTCCACCTAAACTCGAACCGATTAACGTGATTGGCGTTGGCGTTGCCAAAAACTCCGTCTGAATTTGCTGAATCTGACGGGTAAGTGTCAGATGAGAAAAGTCACCCTGGTTCAGATCGGGAACGAGTAGAGTAACTCCTAACTCCGCAAAGCGATCGCGTAAATAAACCGCTTTTGCTGATCCCGGACTGGACGCAAAACCGTGTAAGTAAATATACCTCAAAACTATTTTCCCCTACGGCTTCTCATTTACCTATACCGCTTTGAAACCTTTAAACCGTGTACTTATGTTAAACAAAACCAAGTTATATTGCTTTTTCTCATAAACTTAACGAAAAGTTTGATATGTTCATAATCTATCCTCAAAATAAACACCGAAAACATTCTAGTCCTCACAGATAGAGGTCGGGAGAACGGAAGCTTCCGTACTTTAGTCGGGGGATGAAGTTCGACGGTGATGTATCACTGAGAACTTAGCACCAATACAGTGTAGGGGCACGACATGTCGTGCCCCTACTGGTTGATTGAGATTTGTCATCACAAACGCCGTAGCAAGTTTGAACCATGGGTATCTGTACCACAAGTATTGAACAAATTATAGGTGGCACTTAACTGTTTCACTTGCTGAGTTTGCCTAGAACTGGGATGCCAAGGATTCGGGTTCGCGTAAGCATAATAGGCTTCTACGCCATCAATGCCCAAATTGGCGGCGGCGGGAATCAGTTCCTTGGCTGAACGTCGATAACGGCATGGATGAGCCAATACCGCCAATCCACCTGCCTGATGCAAAACATCAATGACAGTTGCGGCTTCAGCCTGCTGATGTTTGGGGGCTTTGCCTTGGAGATAAGACTTTAACCTGAAATGATTGGGATCAAATGCATAGCCCAAGATATGAACATCCGTATTCAATAAGCGAGCGTTGATTTCTACGCCAGTCCAGAGGTGAGGAATTGCCTGAGTGGGTAAAGCGTCTTGGAGGGAATCTAGACAGGTTTTAGCGATTTGATAGCCCTCGATTGTATGATGATCGGTGATAGCAAACCCTTTCAGACCGATGGAAACAGCTTGTTCAATTAACGTTTTGGGATGAAGCTGACCATCAGACGCCTTGGTATGACAATGGAAATTGTAGGAACGAGGACAACTATCGGGACCCAAGGTTTGCCAGACCTGCCGGAGAGCGTGTTGATCTTGTTCTGCTATAGGGGATGATACTAAAACTGGAGCCATTTTAACCACCATGTTTGCTGATATTATTAATAGATGAGTCTAATGAATGAGAGGCTCTCCTCAACTGCTTAAGCCAGTAAGCTTGCCCAGAAATACGTCCTAATCATTTCAAATTGTTAACACTACCTTAGCAAAACTTAGTAGTCATCGTCTGTAAAAACCCTGTAAAGCGGTCTCATTTTCCATTGGTAATTTCTCGCGTTAGCATAACGTTTACTAATCTTTCCACTTCTCCCAGAGGTAGCCAGCTAAGAACCGTCTGCCATTGGCTGTACTAGGAGAATCCCCCATCTAAACCGGAGGAGTTAGAGGGGGATAACGGACGGTTGGACTTGAACCGTTTAAATGACACGCTAAGAGAATCAAGTTTTTGCGTTCGACCTCCTCCACATTCAACTGTTGCACTCCTTACTTGGCAAGAGAACCATCAGAATTGCGCGTTTTCCATGCACATTCTAGTAACTTTGTCCAGCGCTTTTGTAATTGTTTGGGTGTACACTTGAGGGTTTTAGCAATTTCAGCATCGCTCTTGTGGGCTTGTTTGAGAGACAGGAGTTGCTGTTGTTGCTCATCAAGTGTAGCCAAAAAGGTGTCCCATTGGTCAGAGGTCATGCCTAATTTTTGGTCTAAATCAGCTCCTAGCCATTGGTGTACCAGTTTCCAGTGGGATGACCGGGAGAATTTTTCGACATGGTACTTAAAGCGCTGTTGCAGGTAGTCCCGTTGGCGGGGGGTTAGCCCTAAAATCTCATCGATTTCCGGTGCGGCGAGGTCTTGTAACTTTAAGACTAGGTAATCCGCGCAGTCAGAGTGACCTTGTTGCTCAAGATAATTAATCAGTTCACCAACCACGCGATCGCGCAATACTGATTCACTGGGATCAGTGGTTTGAGCGACTAGGTGCGCCCGTACTTGTTGCATCGCCGGGGAGCGGCTTAACTCTTGGGCTTCTTCGCCCTTGGCAAATTCCACCGCTTGCTCAATATCCAGAGCCGTTTCATTGGGTTGGCGTCTGGCAAAGCTTTGCGCTCTTAGGACGATAAGCTGTTGACTACAACGGTTCGGTAAGGTGATGCGCCGCTTGGCATACTGTTCCGTAAATGCCATATACTCCGCCAGTTCAATTTGAGTGCGAGGCGTGTAATCTACATCCACCTCATTTTCCCGGCGAAATGCTTTCAAGGACTCAGCATAAAAGTCTTGTAAAAAGTCCTCAATCAGATTATAACGAGCCGAGAATTTTAACTGGGATTGAGGCTGGGCAACATGGCGATAAACCATGGCACTTAATGTGCTGTGCAATTCAACACGCCCTTGCTTAGACCCCAATTTATAGTAGCCTAAACACTTGTGTAAGCGGTGACGAATTAACGTAATTTGCCAGGAGCGAACTTGACCCGAAGTTTGAATGCGATCGCTCTTGCGGCAAATTCGTTGTACCTCCTGCACCATTCGTTTTGCCACGATTTGAGCGCGACTGGGTAGGCGTTTGGGCTCAGAAGTCAAACCACCATTGGTTTCTAAAGCTTTGGAACCATAGAGTGCCGACCGCATTTCCTCTAGCAACAGATCAATTAAACTTTGAGTGTCTGTGCCGAAAACTTCCGGATTCTCTAGGTGGTTTGGGGAAGGTTGAGTGATAGATTTAACAGTTTTAACGTTCATGGTATTGCCCCTAAAGACTACAGTTACGAATTACCAAGACATCAGCAGAGGAACGAGAGGTTATTCGGAATAAATGCTCTGTTGCTGTCCACAATTTGAATGTAAAACGTTACGCCTAGTCTTTGGTTGAGTGGTGTGTCACTAAACGAGAGATCACGAGTACACGGCAGACACCCTCGCCTATTTAGGGACTATGCTTATGGCTGCTAACCCTTGCTACACCTGCATTTAGGCAATTGGCAAGGGGTCAGTATTTCCACGGCTTTAATATTGAGTGAGAGTAGACAATTCACAAACTGGGTTTATTTCTGGACGTTCATCCGAAATCCCCGGTCTGTCTCCTGTAGTCCGAATGCTGATTAGCGAAAGCCGAACTGGATTGGGTTTGACTCTAACGGGTTACACCGATGGGTCAAACCTTATAACCCTATTCCCAGCTCTGGTTAGCGGGTACAGCCCATGTCATGGCGGCTTCCGCTCCCAATCCTTTCCGCAGGATTGTGGGTTCATTCCCAGTCATATCCAGAATGGTGGATACCTGGAAACTGGGTTTCGAGCCATCATCGACAATAATGTCCACTAAACCCTCAAACTGATCAAAGAGTCTGGCGGTTTCCAGTCCCACGGTGGGGAAATTTCCCATCTCATCAGGTAAATGAGCCGACGTGGAAATGACAGGATTACCTAGCGCTTCGAGTATGGCTTGACAAACCGGATGATCCGGAACTCGGATACCACTGGTTTTACGCTTGGGACTCATCACTAGCCGAGGTACTAACTTAGTTGCGGGTAACAAAAAGGTATAGGGTCCAGGAATCAGACGCTTCATAATCCGGTAAGCCGGGTCACTGACCCAAGCATATTCAGAGATGTTGGATAACGAGGAACACAAAAACGTTAAAGGTTTCTCATTCGAGAGTTGCTTTAAACGCCTGACCCGTTCCACAGCCGATTTGACATTCAAGTCGCAACCAATGGCATAGACGGTATCTGTGGGATATAACATCACCGCACCGTCTTGCAGGTTGTCCCTTATTTTCTCTATTCGGCGTATTTGAGGCGTTTCCGGATGGACGGTGTAAATCGTTGCCATAAATCGTTCCAAATGATTGCAATGGTTAGATGATCTTATAAAAGCCTAAATTCCACGACCTTAAGTGGGTAAAATATGGAGTCGGCATTTGAAAACGCAGGTGCAGTGAGCCAGTGAAGCTATTTATTTACCACACCCCCGAACTTACCCCAACGGATACGACGCCAGATTGTGCGATCGCGGTTGATGTGCTAAGAGCTACAACCACGATTGCGACAGCCTTACACGCAGGTGCTGAAGCAGTGCAAGCCTTCAGCGATATTGATCAGTTAATGCAAGTGAGCGAAAAATGGCTCCCAGAAAAACGCCTTCGCGCCGGAGAACGGGGCGGATCAAAAGTCGCGGGTTGTGATTTAGGCAATTCTCCCCTAGACTGCACGCCAGAGCGGGTTCAGGGACGCCGTTTGTTTATTACGACCACAAATGGTACTCGCGCTTTACAGCGCGTCCAGAACGCCCCTGTGGTGCTAGCCGCCGCCATGGTGAATCGTCAGACGGTGGTACAGTATCTGCTTGAGCAAAAGCCGGAAACTGTTTGGCTAGTCGGTTCAGGCTGGGAAGGGTCTTACTCCCTTGAAGATACCGCCTGTGCAGGTGCGATCGCCGATAGCCTGATTTCTCAAACCGATCACACTCTGGGCGATATTACGGGTAATGATGAAGTGATTGGCGCTTTTGCTCTTTATACTCAGTGGAAAGACAAGATGTTAGAAATGTTTCACCATGCCAGTCATGGTAAACGCCTACTGCGGCTAAACGGTCATGAGGATTTAAAGTATTGCGCCCAAGCGGATAGTTTAGACGTTTTACCGATTCAGAAAGAACCCGGAGTTTTAGTCAGAAAATCCTGAGTGTAGAAACGCGCCATGGCACGTCTTTCGGCAGAGAACAGATCAAGTTAATCAAAACGTCAACACTCGGTCAGGGCGGGTTTATTCACATCGGGGTCAATTCAGCAACAATAATCATGAAACCCGCCCCTACACATTCAATACTCCCCCATCTCCCCCATCTTCTCCATCTTCCCCAGCTTTCTACTGAATCGCACTGGCAATCAAACGCTCCCAAGCCCAATCCGGTAACAACCAATGCAAAAATATATAGAGTTTGGCATCCATTGGTGTAGCATACCGCCGCTTGGGATTGCGACTATTCACCGCCTTGGACACCGCTTTAGCAACCACATTAGGACTTGAGGCATTTTGGTAATCCTCTAACACCTTTGCCATGGGTTCAACCGTTCCCTGGTACGCTGATCCCTGAGAATTTTCCCGTAACGTCTGAGCCGCAATACTTGACCATTCACTTTCAATCGCCCCCGGTTGCACCACCACCACACGAATGCCAAAGGGTTCGGTTTCCATCCGCAAGGCATCAGATAATACCTCAACTGCGTGTTTTGTGGCATGATACCAACCACCGATGGGCATCCAAATCCGCCCGCCCATGGAACTGATATTCACGATGGTGCCGGATTTTGCCATTCGCATCGATGGTAGAACCAATTGCGTCAGCCGGATTAAGCCAAACACATTCACGTCAAATTGTCGCTTCGCTTCTTGGAGTGGCACATCTTCCAGCGCCCCGTAGGAACCATAACCCGCATTATTCACTAATGCATCAATCTGCCCTTCAGCCGAAAGCAGGGTTTGCACAGCCGTTGTCATACTGGCATCATCGGTCACATCAAGAGACAGAACTTTGGCTCCCATTGCTTTAATATCCGCCATTTTTTCCACTCGCCGCGCCCCACCATAGACGATCCAACCCTCTTTTAGAAGTTGCTGCACGATCGCTTTACCGATCCCAGAGGAAGCGCCTGTTACCATGGCAACGTTTTTCTTTGAATCGCTAGACATAGGAAACTCCTATTTGAGGAACGACAAAGGACAAATGACCAATGAGAAATGACTCCTTAAAACTGTTGCAAAAAGCGTAAATCACTGGTATATAAACGGCGAATATCATCAATTTGGTGCATGACGAGGGCAAAACGTTCCGCGCCAAATCCGGCGGCAAACCCAGTATAAACTTCTGGATCATAACCAACGGTTTTCAGCACATTGGGATCAACCATTCCACAGCCGCCCATCTCTAACCATTTCCCTCTCCATTTGACATCAACTTCCGCCGAGGGTTCTGTGAATGGGAAATAACTGGCGCGTAAGCGAACATCGACATCTTCACCAAATAATTCTTGGAAGAAGACTTTTAATGTCCCTTTGAGATCCCCAAATGTGATGTCCTCATCAACGGCTAAAATTTCAATTTGATGGAAAACAGCCGAATGTGTCGCATCAACGGTATCCCGGCGATAAACCCGCCCTGGGGCAATAATTCGGATGGGGGGTTCGTTATTTTCCATGTAGCGAATTTGCACCGAAGAGGTATGAGTTCGCAGCAGGTTCCCATCGGGGAGATAAAAGGTATCCTGCATATCCCGCGCCGGATGGTCTTGGGGGGTATTTAATGCCTCAAAATTATAATAATCGGTCTCCATTTCTGGTCCGGTGGCGACGGTGTACCCCAAACCGACAAAAATATCCAGAACTTGGTCGATAATGCTATTGAGGGGATGAATTCGACCTTGAGGTTTATACACCCCTGGCATGGTCACATCAAGGGTTTCGGCGGCTAATTGTGCCTGAATTTGGGCGGCTTGTAACTCTTGGCGCTTGTTGTCTAGGGATTGTTGCAGGGCTTCTTTGACTTCATTAGCAAGCGCCCCAATTCGCGGTCTATCGTCGGGGGATAGCTTCCCCATCCCGCGCAAGATTTGGGATAACTGTCCTTTTTTCCCCAAGTAGTTGACGCGCAATTGTTCCAATTGATCCAGCGTATCCGTTTTTGCGATCGCAGGAGTGGCTTCTTGTTTGAGGGCGACTAATTGGGTTTCTAGCTCGTTGAGCGAAGTAGTCATGAATTCAGTCGTGATCAGGTTTGAGAGAGGCAATGCTTGCCAAGGCTTTTCTTAGTTTACCGTTATCGGCTAACGGCGAGGGGGAAAGAAGACCCTATTATATTCCGCTAACGCCAGAATCAGGAGTGCGATCGCTAATATAACGGCTGTGGTGATCCCGCCGTACTGGATTAAGGTTGTGGGGTTGATTTGGGTTAGGGGTGTGGATGTGATGGTTTCCATGGCGTTGGGTTGGGGTTCTAGATTCGGTTGGGTTTGGGGGTTGGTGTTAATCATCGTGTTTACCTCGGTTATCGATACAACCATGATGACTTGGGTAGCAGGTATTTTAGGTAGGCAAAAGTAGGGGAATTTAGAACGTTAGTGTTTGTAGGGAGATGTAGGATAATGTTGGTTTGTTCTTCGTCATTTGTCATTTAACCACCTGTAGGGGCGCAAGGCTTGCGCCCTCACGCCTGTAGTAACTAATCTTTTGAAATTGGAGTAATGATTAAATGGATAAGCTTGAGCTTGAATTGCCTAAATCAGATCATCCTTGGGTGAAATTGGCGGGTAAGTATAAAGACGATCCACAATTTTATCAGATGCTGGATTATATCCAAGCTTACCGCCGTGAACTCGATACAGAAATGGAGGATTATTACAATCAGCTAGATGCAGAGAATGAACTCAAGTAAGTCTGTTGAAATCCTGTAGGGGCGACCCGCTTGCACTAATGAACAACACCAATCTACTCAATTGACTTGGGTCGCCCTCTTATCAGTTTGTTCTCAATGTTGAAACGTTTATGGCGCTAAAGCGCAATTACAAACTGGCAGAATGGGGATGGGTTTGATAAAATTGGCAAATGAATCTCAAGGCTCACTAATGAACTCAAAAGAGGCGCTAGAATTCATCAACAGGCGGCTGTGGGAGAACT
The DNA here is from genome assembly GCF_040221695.1 of Coleofasciculus sp. E2-BRE-01. Lineage (NCBI taxonomy): Bacteria > Bacillati > Cyanobacteriota > Cyanophyceae > Coleofasciculales > Coleofasciculaceae > Coleofasciculus > Coleofasciculus sp. E2-BRE-01. The sequence continues at coordinate 29,552 of NZ_JAVKEA010000217.1, forward strand.
CTCAGCCTGTTTTGACTGAAGCAGAAGAGGCGATTGTGATTGGGATTTGGCAAGGTAACGGTTATGAACAGATTGCTGCCCAAAACTGTTTTGATTATCAATACACTAGAGAATTAGGCGCAAAGTTATGCAAAAGACTGAAAGAGTATTTTAATGCTGAAATTAATAAACGAAATTTTAAAAAGCAAATTGAATATCTTTATGGTGTAGAGGTTGAAACTAAACCGCCAAAATCTGAGATGTCAGCCCCCCCTGAACTCTTACAACAAACCTCTACTTCTGTAGATTTTGACAATCTAACGATTAATCCTTTTATTCCCCAACAAGGCAGAATCGATAATCCGCAAGATTTCTTTAACCGAAAACGGGAAATTCGGCAGATATTTGAGGTGCTTAATAGTGGTAGCAGTGTTGCCTTAATCGGAGCAGAGGGTATCGGTAAATCTTCTTTACTTTCCCAGATTTGCCAACTGGCGGATACTCATCTCTATTCGCCGCGCCAGCCTGTTTTTATCGATTTAAATCTGGTTGAAGATGAAGATGATTTCTATAGTGCATTATGTTATGAAATTGGTATACCGGAAAGCAAGGGAACAAGGCTGGATCGTCATTTAAAATCGCGTCAAATCCTGCTAGCTTTAGACAATGTAGGGAAAATGACCTGGGATGGCTTTAATCGCGGTTTGCGGGATTATTTACGGGGTTTGGCTGAGGGGAAAGCACCACTTAAACTGGTTTTGGCGGCGAATGAATCTTTAGATAAACTGTTTAATGATAGTTGGGATAATACCAAAACTTCGCCTCTGGCAGGAGTTTGTCAAGAAGAAATAATAAAACCTTGGGATGAACTAACAGCCCGTGCTTTTATTGATACACGTTTGGCGATGACTTCGATACGGTTTACTGAAGCTGACATTAATCAGTTAGTTGAGGATAGTGGGGGTCATCCCCGGCGATTGATGCAGTTGTGTTATCGAATGTATTCCCGGTATTTGGAGGATGGGTAATGAGCCAACATCGCCCGGTTCCCCGATTAGATTTAGCGCCGAAACTGAAGCGCCCTTTATCTTTATGGAATCCTTTGGATTATCTGCGTTTATTATATTGGGTTTTTTATTTTCCTCAAGCATTGCGCTGGTATGTAGATACCTTTGGTGGTGGGTATATTCCTCCAAAAGAAATGAATTGGCGCAAGGGATTAGAACTATTGCGTCAGAATCTGGTTCAGCGTCAGTTGCTTATTCAAGGGTTGATGTTGACTATTGTTATTCCTGTCGCTTTTTGTGGATTGCTTCAGCAGATAGGTTTTGAGATTGATTGGAGTCACGTGGCGTTGGGCGTGGCGTTGGGCGTGGCGGGAGGGTTGGGGTTAGGCGTGGCGGGAGCCGTGGCGTTGGGCGTGGCGGGAGGGTTGGGGTTAGGCGTGGCGGTAGGCGTGGCGGGAGCCGTGGCGTTGGGCGTGGCGGGAGCCGTGGCGTTGGGCGTGGCGTTGGGCGTGGCGTTGGGCGTGGCGGGAGCCGTGGCGGGAGCCGTGGCGGGAGCCATGGCGGGAGCCGTGGCGTTGGGCGTGGCGTTGAGCGTGGCGTTGGGCGTGGCGTTGAGCGTGGCGGTAGGCGTGGCGGTAGGCGTGGCGGGAGGCGTGGCGGGAGGCGTGGCGTTGGGCGTGGCAATCTGGCGTCCAGAAAACTGGCTGATTGGTTCACTGTTAAACCTACGGCATCTTCAGAATAGAAGTTGGTTATTCCCGCGCATAACTCTAATTCCCATACCTTATCTAGGGTTGCGCTTACAGAATTGGTTGGAACAGGATTGGGAAAAGGGTTTACACAATATCAATCAATTATTGGCATATACTCTACAATTTATTCCTGTTGTAAAAAGCGTTAATCTGGTACTGGCTAAAGCCCCATCAGAACAACTAATTTGGCGTATCTCTCGGCTGGCTGAAACCCCTTTTGATTGGGAGCTACTACGTTTTTGTTCAGCTTCGCTGAATGCGGTGTTTAAGTCAAACGCCGTAGAGTTTTTTTTCTTATTTCCTCGTCATTGGCGGCAACAGCTTCAAGCTAACTTTATTACAGATACTCGATTAGACACCCCTGCTCGTGCTGCGGCGGCTGGTTTTTGGCATCTCCATGAAAAAGAACCCGCCAAAGCAACCGAAGCCTTTGCCGTTGTCCGTTCTCTTCTCTATGGTGAAGAACTCTTCACCCTCGCCCAAATTCTCACCACATTCAACGAAGCCAAAGAACCCGCCAAAATCGCCACATTAGAAGCCCCCAGTACCCCTAATGAACCCCTACTGCATCCCCTAACCTGGAACACAATAAACGCCCTCCGTCGAGTCGTGGAAGATGCGCGAGTGGTTCAGCGTAGCGTCTCTCGTTCCACCCGTTCCTTTGCCCTCAACCGCGCCTTAGGAGAACTAGAAACTATCCTCAACCATATCGAAACCCTACCCGAAGCTGAACGAGAACTCATCAAAGATATTGCCCAAACCTGGCAAGACGCCTTATTACAAATCGCGGCTGAAATTGGCGATATTTCCATCACCAAACCCGTCACCAATCCTTATGTTGTCGGTGACCCCGTTGAAGGGAATCGCTTTGTGGGACGAGACGATATCCTCAGACAATTAGAAGAACTCTGGGTGATGGGTCAACAACTCCAATCTGTAGTTCTCTATGGTCATCGCCGCATGGGGAAAACCTCGATACTTTTAAATGTGGCAAACTGTTCTGGTTCACGGGTAAAAGTCGTTTATATTAACCTACTGCGTTTAGGCAGTCCCCAAGGTGTCGGGGAAGTTTTAATGGCAATTAGTGATGCAATTTCTGATGCTATCGGTTGTCCCCCTCCCGATGATGATGCTTTGCTAAATCTTCCTTATCGGACGTTTGAACGCTATTTTAAACAGGTGGTTGAGACATTACGGGAAACATCTCTACAGGGGTTAATTATTGCCCTAGACGAATTCGAGAAAATCGAGGAACTCATCGAAGCGGGAAAAATCCCCAATGATTTTATTGGCTATCTGCGGGGATTGGTGCAAATGAACTCTCAAGTCGCCTTTGTGTTTGCCGGATTGCACACCTTAGAAGAAATGACCGCCGATTATTTCCAACCCTTTTTTGCTAGCGTTATTCCGATTCACGTTGGTTTCTTACAACCTGCTGCAACTCGCCAGATTTTAGCTAATCCCAGCCTGGAAAATCCAGATGCGACTGTTTCAGATGTCCCGGATAATGAAGCGGTTGATTTTCCCCTGGATTACATCCCAGACGCCCTTGACATTATCTATCGTTTCACCGCAGGTCAACCTTATTTAGTTCAACTGGTGGGATTCCAACTGGTGCGCCGATACAATGATTTTGTGTTTGAACAGGAACATTCTCGTGACCCCGTTTTTACGGTAGAGGATGTGGAAGCGGTGATTAAGAACACTGAATTTTATCAGCGGGGACGGTATTATTTTGATGGCGTTTGGGGTCAAGCGGCGCGAGGGGTTTCCGGTCAACAGGAAATCCTCAAGGTTTTAGCACCTCACCCCGATGGGTTAATCATTGAACAATTAAGGGTAAGGTTAGCAGAATTATTCAGAGAATCAGGACTTGCCACCCTGGAGGAGAAACAATTAGAGGAAGCGTTGGAGACATTAAAACGCCATGATGTGATTCAGCAAAAAGATGAGTATTGGCAGATTATTGTCGAACTTTTCCGGCGCTGGGTGTTAAATCAGTAGATTGTCATTTGTCATTTGTCATTTGTCCTTCGTTGAATCAATTTGTTGCCTAATTGTAGTGGCGTAACATACCGACTTTTATCAATTAAGCTTACGCCCAGAAACCGTAGGGGCGCACTGACGTGCATTGGTGACAACTTAAGGTGAAAGGCACGACTGGCAAGTTTTTCACCCTCATCCTCTAACCCCTTCTCCCATCAACGGAGAAGGGGAACAATCACATAAAGACGCTTGCAAAGCATCTCTAGAATACATTTTCTATATCGCTTTCTTCTTGCTCCCCTCTCCCCTGGCGGGAGAGGGGATGAGGGTGAGGGGTTGTAGCTTAAGTTGACACCAACCAATGAATGACGTGCGCCCAATTCAATGGTCAAATCTATTTTACCCTTTTTAGGAAGCTCCATTCAACCGCAAACAGTTGAAAAAACATAATATGAATGTCACTGAGTCAAACAGAATGTTGCCAACTTGGACGCCTAGAAATAAATTTCCGGCTGAAAGCTAAAGTAAGCTAAAGCTTACTGAATATTTGAATCCGTTAAAATGGGTTTTAGCTTTAGTTCAGGGCTTAAACTAAAATTCCGAATAGGAACATTGGCGACAAAATGATTCTATTTCATGTAGAAACTTAGCCTGCTACGCCTCTACACTGGTAAAGACTGACAACCATCTTCCGTTAAAATCGCGTGTCTTCAACCAATCCCCAAACGTTCCCCTTAATCCTCGGTATTACTGGTGCCTCTGGCTTAATCTATGCAGTACGTGCCGTGAAGTTTCTCTTAGAAGCCGACTATACCATCGAACTCGTAGCATCAAAATCAGCCTATATGGTTTGGCAAGCCGAACAAAACACCCGTATGCCTCCAGAACCCGAACAACAGACACAATTCTGGCGTCAGCAAGCAGGTGTACCCACCAAAGGTAAGCTGATTTGTCATCGCTGGGGGGATGTGGGTGCAACCATTGCCAGTGGTTCGTTCCGGACGTTGGGAATGGTGATTATTCCCTGTAGTATGAGTACGGTGGCAAAAATTGCTAACGGTTTGAGTTCAGATTTATTGGAACGGTCAGCCGATGTGCAGTTAAAAGAAGGGCGTCAACTGATCATTGTACCCCGTGAAACACCATTTAGCTTAATTCACCTACGCAACCTCACCACTCTAGCTGAAGCGGGAGTAAAGATTGTGCCAGCCATTCCCGCCTGGTATCACAATCCTCAAACGATTGAAGATTTAGTGGATTTTGTTGTGGCGCGAACCTTTGACCAACTCAATATTGATTGTGTTCCTTTAACGCGATGGCAAGGCGGTTTTCGGGAAAAGCTTTGACCCTTCCCTTGGTTCAGGAAATCTGGTTTGTAGGGGCGGGTTTCAAAATTATCGTTTCTTACTCACCTAGATGTAACAAAACCCGCCCTAACCCAGTCACGGCGATTAAAATCGCTGCTACACAAACAAAGTCCGCCTACGCGGACTGAATTGTAACGGCGGTAGTTAAGCTGAATTTGGAATTAGCTAGATGTATCATTGATTGCGTTTAATTTAATTCAGATCTAAACTTTGAAGAGAATATAGAAATAATGCAGACTAGAGTTACATTAATGGAAAAAGAAAGTGGAAGCGAGGGATCATTGAATTCAGAACTTACCTAACTTAGCGAAAAGAATGAGCAGGATTAGCCGTCAGGATCGAGAGTTGCGCGACACCCCCAACCGTACCCACCGATGAGATTAGCCACACCCGTTGTTAGCTTGATATTAATGAGTCTGCTCATGTTTAGCTGTGGTCAGGCTCCACAACGTCAGGAGAAAAATTTGAATCGACAGCAAATTGAACAACTCGCTCGGATTCAGTTACCTCCAAGCAGTAAGGAGATCGAAGTGCATACTGAGTCCGGTATTGACTCGTTGATTGTCCTGCGGTTTACTCTCGATCAAAGTGATTTGGATAGTTTTTTGACCAGTGCTGGGTATACTGAACCCTTAAAAGAAGGATTTCGTCCCTTTAGTTCACAAGAGCTTCGGGATGTTCCCTGGTGGAATCCAGACGAGGCAAAAGACGTTATTGGCGGATTCCTGAATACCTCAGACTGGGCTAGTGAAGTGATGGTCGATGTTTCAGGTTCTCAGCCAGTTGTCTACTTAAAATCTTATAATTTGTAGTTGTCTCTAAGGTTTTACCCATCTGAGAAAAGAGAGATACGTTAACTTGTATACTCTGCACTCCTACTCTCTAACTTAAGGCTGGTGGGCCCTTGCGAAGTCGAAACCCACCCTACGGTATATTAATGGTTTCGGCGATGTCAAAATGCTTATTTCAGTGCCATTTTACTCTGATACCGTGGTTCGTGCCAAAACGCGATAAACATTCACCGTTTGCTGTTTTCCTTTCAAGGCTAAAGGTCCCCAAGATTCAACCTCAAATTCCCCTTGGAGTTGATCTAGCGTTTGTTGACCAATGAGAATCCGACAGGGAGTCGGTTGACGCTGTTTCTCACAACTCTCTAGCCGGGACGCAATATTAACACTATCGCCAATTACGCCATATTCTAAGCGGTCTTTGCCCCCTAAACTGCCCACTACAACAGGACCGGTAAAAATACCAATCCGCATTTGAATCACCGGTAAACCTCGGCGTCGCCAATCTCGGTTCATCGACTCCAGGCGATCGCTAATTGCTAACGCACAGTCTACCGCCGCTTTCGCATCTTCGGCGACTTCGGTTCTGTGCAGACGTGACATGGGGACACCAAACGCCACCATCACCCCATCCCCGGTAAACTTATTCACAATTCCCTGACGCTGGAGGACTTCACGAGTCACCACTCCCAGAATTTCATTTAACCATTCCAACAACGCCTCTGGGGTCATCTTTTCCGATATGGTGCTGAAATCTTTAATATCGGCAAAGAACATCGTGGCGGTGAGGCGAATCCCCGGTAACTTGCCAGATTTTAGCAAGCGATCGCGACCTTGCCAAAGGGCTTGAGCAACTTCAGGTGAGGTATTCTGTCCCAACAGCTTCATTACAATGCGTTGCTGTTGATGGGCTTCATAAGACCGATGGGTGACAAAAATCGCTACCGTTAACCCAAATCCGAATGCTGGCGCTGCAAACGGAACCCAGCCACCTTGGGTCAATAGGTAAAAACAAACACTCGATAACACCCCCAAACTACCCGTTACCCCAATAATTAATGCCAGGGGATGATACGTCACCCGCCCCAATATCCCACCGATCGCAATCCAACCAATAATCCACAGGATTTCCGCCTGTTCTGACCAAAACCAGAATAAAGGACGCTCACCCGTCGCCGCATCCAGGAATTGGCTGACCATTTGAGCCTGCATTAAAACCCCAGGTATTTTCGCATTTTTTTCCAAGGCGGGACTAAAGGGTGTGGCGAATAAGTCTTTCAGACTGGGTGCAGTGGAACCAATAATCACAATTTTGTCCTCCACCCAACTCGGATCAACCGTTCCTGCTAAAACATCGGTTAAGGATACTTGTCGCGCTACCTGATAAGGAGAGCGATAATTAAGTAAGACTTGGAACCCGCCAACATCTCCCTTTTGATATCCTCCTGCATCTTCCGTTAAGGGTGACAACACCGCCTCACCAAGTTGGGGAATATCTGGATTATCAGGACTGGCTTCCAGTTCAATCCCACGGGGCTCTAGATAGGCAAGTGCCAAAAGCATGGAAAATGAGAAAAGTACGCCGCTTTCATTCTCCGCCAAATACAAATTGCGACGAACCATATCATCCGGGTCAAGGGGTATATCATTAAAACCGATGCGTTCCGGTGATACATCTGGTGGCGGTGGGGTTCCGGCGCGGATATCAATATTCTGAATCGCAATTAAATTCGGTTGTTGCAGTTGTTCCACTAACTGCTGATGACCCGGTTCCACAGGAAGATTGCGATACAAATCTAGACCAATAACGGCGGGTTCAGCGGCTTGCAGTTGGCGTAATACTTGTGCTAAAACCTGATCTGAGATGGGCCACCGATTTTGATTTTCTAGGTCTTGTTCTGTAATCGCGACAACCAAAATCCGAGGATCAGGTTCCGTTTCCAGAGGTCGCAGGCGGACAAACTGGTCATACGCCGCCAGTTCTAGCGGTTCTAGTCCACCCAAGTGTCGCATGCCCAGAAGGGTAATGATAACGGCAATGGTTGAAACGCCCACGACTCGCAGATTTGCCAAATCGGGTAACGCCGTACTAACCGTTCGAGGGATGCGAAAAATCATAGGACTAAATCTCTAAGCTTCTCGGAAGCCGCTGGACAGCGATGGAGATATTACTCAAACCCGAAGATGCCTTCACGTTGTCCAACTGACTGTGGCAGCAAAGCCCTTACCGCATTATGCCACAGTTTGTAGTAGGCACTTTAGTGCCTCAAGCGAGTCTAATGCTTACCGATGAACACGGATTTTGTGGAGACATGGAATTTAGCGATCGCGCTCTAAATCATCGATTACCTTTTGCAAGTACCAATTCTCTGGCATCCCTGGATTTTTTTTCTTGGCTATTTCAATCAAACGCGCAGCAACATCCCAATATCCCCCCACCATCCGCAGGAGTCGTTGTTGTAACTCTCGATCAACCCGCGCATTCGATCGAATTTGTCGTTCTTGATTGATAAAAATGTCTTTCCGATTCAGTTTAGCTGAGCGTTTTTTGATCTCAGCTTCAGCTTTTGCCACTTGCTGCTTCTGCTGATTTAATGCCTGATGATACTTCTGCCAATCCTGTTTCTCAAAATACAGATTCGCCGCTTGTTGATAATCATCCGCCGCGCCTTGATAATCTTGAAAATCAGCCCGCGCCGCCGCCCGATGATAATAAATTTGCGGATCATTGGGCTGAATCGTTAACCCTCGCGAATAGTCCTCAATTCCTTGGCGATAGTCGCCCAGTTTCGAGTAAGCTTGACCTCGACAAACATAATATTGGGAATTGTCGGGTTGTAACTCAAGTAACTGGGTAAAATCCGCGATCGCGCCCCGATAGTCCCCCAGTTCAATGCGAACCCGTCCCCGATAGTGACGCACTTGGATATCATTAGGATCAAGCTGCATGGCTCGACCTAAATCTTCCATCGCTCCTCTTAAATTCCCCAATTTGCTGCGAATAATTCCCCGATAACAATAGGCTCTAGCATCATTGGGTGCAACGTGCAGCAGCCACTGGCAATCCTCTAAGGCTTCCTGATGCTTTCCCCGTTGTAGCTTGTTGATAACTTGAGTCAGATACTTCTGCGTCTCCGCCGCACTCGCCGCCTGGATTTGCGATGCCTGAATTTGCTTGATACTCTCTAGGCAACTCTGGCAATTGTCTTTATCCTTCTGATCCAGATACAGTTTAGCGGCTTGTTTAAAAGATGCGATCGCCTCTTTGGTTTTCCCCAACCGACGGTAGGCTGTACCTTGCAGTTTATACGCCGCCCCGTGATTCCCATCGATCTGGAGAACCTGTTGAGCATCCTCCAGGGAAGCTTGAGCCTCTCCCTGCGCCAATTGAGCCAAACTGCGCCCCAAATAACTATCCAGATGTTCAGGATTCACCTGTAGCGCCTGGGAATAATCCGCGATCGCACCTTGGCAATCCCCTAAATCAAAACGAGCCAATCCCCGCCTATAGTAAGCATCGGCAAATTCTGGATTAATCCGCAACGCTTGCTCAAACTCCTGAATCGCTCCCTCTAAATCGCCTTGTTGCGCCTTTTCTCGCCCGCGCTCGTAAAATTCCTGCTCCATTGCCCACGTCCAACTCGTTTGTGCGATCGCCAGTCATCTTGTCAATCATCATAACCTCATTGCCTCTGTTAAGTTTAATTTATACGATCAATTTAACAGATAGACTAAACCAATAAATAAGCTAAATAATCCTATTATTATCCCTATTGTGATCAAATAAATTATTCGGTTCTGGGTATTCATCCCAATAAAAACACCGATTAAAATTAAGCCCATACCCATAAAGGTAGCCCAAAATCCCGGTTCTGGAGTAAATCTAAAATCAACACCACCACCACGAAAACCATCGAAAATATCGTAGGGATTCCCTTGGTATCCAATTTCTACCAAAATCCACAACCTAAGGTAGGATAGAGGAATAATAATGCTGAAAAATATCGCACATAAACTAATGTAATTAGGTTGAAAGCAGTACGTCAGAAAAACTATCCATGCCAGACTATAGCTGAGAATAGTTAGCCAGTCGTCGTGTACCAAAAAATCTAATCCAGTTACGACGCTATAGCCGGAAAGCCACGGTAGGAAAAGCCCTCTCATAGAAATTGTCAGTCCGGCAGCAGACAAGACTAAGCCGAATATTCTTAGAACAGTAGGGAGCGAGAGACGTTTACGCGGTAGCATAGGACTTTGAGCCTTTTGGAGAGCATCATTCAACCTCTGTAATCTTTATTTTTCAACATCAATCATAGCATAACGGTAAAGTATCTGAGACAACTGCTATTAACTTTCTGGTGTCTCCTGAGTCATTAGTTTTTCCATCGTTAACAAATCCTGATCAAAATCAGTTTCATCATAATGTAAATAGGCTCCTGCTTGCTTGAGAAAACTATCCACCTCATAACGCGAAGAGAGGTTGAGCATTCTTCCCACTTGCGCCGAAGTAATCACTCCCTGACGGTAAGCTTCAATGGCTAAACATTCCATAACTTTTCCAGGAACGTTATTCCACTTCTCCTGGATTGTGTTGACAATTTCATCAGGTAAATGGATTGTAATTTGCACAGAACATCCTCCAGTTTCTCAGGTTTGGCTTAGGCGACAACATAGAATCCTCGACTCGACAAGCCGTCAGTAGTGAGGACTAAAGTCCTCTCATGGCGCTAAAGCGCCTACTACAAACAAACTCGGAGCGATCGCCTATAGACAGATGAGGCAAACCCAATTCGGCGTGTAAGATATAAAAAGAGATAAATCTTAAAAAAAGTTCATGATTGTATCCGCCTCCGGCTTTGATCGGTTTAAACAAGCCGTTAAAGATAAAGTCTTTTTTGGCAATGAACCCACTCCGGAGTTGATTGCCATCCTCATCGTCTACTTTGTCCAGGGTATCCTGGGACTAGCCCGTTTAGCGATTAGCTTCTTCCTCAAAGACGAACTGGGTTTAAGTCCCGCCCAAGTCGCAGCCCTAATCGGGATTGCTGCCTTACCTTGGGTAATTAAACCCCTATTTGGCTTTCTGTCTGACGGACTCCCCTTATTTGGCTATCGCCGCCGCCCTTATCTGGTTCTGTCAGGCTTGATGGGAACAGCCGCGTGGTTAAGTTTGGCAACGGTAGTCCATACAGCTTGGGCGGCAACCCTTGCCATTCTCCTGAGTTCCCTTTCTGTAGCGATTAGTGATGTCATCGTAGACTCGCTTGTGGTGGAACGGGCAAGGCGGGAATCATTAAGCAACTCTGGTTCCCTACAATCCCTAACGTGGGGAACCTCTGCTGTCGGGGGAGTGATTACCGCGTATCTGAGTGGTTGGCTGCTGGAGGCGTTCAACACCCAAACTGTTTTTGGCATTACCGCCACCTTTCCCCTACTGGTTTCTGGCGTGGCGTGGTTAATTGCCGAAGAACCCGTTAGTTCAGGGATAAATACCGCCACCGTCATCAACCAAATTAAGCAATTGCGCCATGCGGTGACTCAAAAAGCGATTTGGTTACCCACCGCATTTATCTTTCTCTGGCAAGCCACACCCACAGCAGATTCAGCCTTTTTCTTTTTCTCCACCAATGAACTCGGATTTGAACCGGAATTTTTAGGGCGGGTGCGTTTAGTCACCAGTTTGGCGTCTCTGGTGGGGGTTTGGGTATTTCAACGCTTTTTAAAGGGTATCCCTTTCCGCACGATTATGGGATGGACAACTGTCCTATCGGCTGTTTTAGGGATGACGACTCTAATCCTAGTCACCCATGCGAATCGGGCATTAGGCATCGATGATCATTGGTTTAGTTTAGGTGACAGTTTGATTCTGACGGTGATTGGACAGATTACGTTTATGCCCGTACTCGTACTTTCAGCCAGACTCTGCCCGTCAGGAGTGGAAGCCACTTTATTTGCCTTGCTGATGTCGATATGGAATTTGTCTGGATTGCTATCTCACGAATTGGGGGCGTTATTAACCCATTGGCTAGGGGTAACAGAACATAACTTTGATCGGCTGTGGTTATTACTGACAATTACCAACCTCTCTAGCTTATTACCTTTGCCCTTCTTGGGTTGGTTACCAGCTTCTGATCCGCAAGCTGAAATTAAAGGCGAAACAGAGGCTAAATCATTACCGCCAGCAGAAATATTTGAACATCATACATCGGGTTCTTTCTCTGAACAGCCATTCCTACCTGATGTTGTGCCTGAGTTTATCCGGGTTGGTAGTGAGGACTTTAGTCCTCTTGTCAATGGCGCTAAAGCGCCTACTACAAACCGGGTTGGTAGTGATGACTTTAGTCCTCTGGATCAATAGCGCTAAAGCGCTTACTACAAACCGGGTTAGTAGTGAGGACTTTAGTCCTCTTATCAATGGCGCTAAAGCGCCTACTACAAACACGATTAAATAACGAGGAAATAAACGATGATTGCAACAGAACAATTTTTAGAATCAAAGTCTTCACTGTCTTATGATCGCGAAGGATGGAAACAGGGGTATCAATCCCAGCCAAATGAATACGATTACTGGATTGAGGACATTGAAGGGGAAATTCCGCCAGCGCTGAATGGCACGTTGTTTCGCAATGGTCCGGGTTTACTGGATATCCATGGTCAGCCCCTGCATCACCCCTTTGATGGGGATGGTATGATTTGTGCGATCGCCTTTGATCAAGGTCGTGCTTATTTCCGCAATCGCTTTGTTCGGACTGAAGGCTTTCTCAAAGAACAAGATGCTGGAAAAATGCTGTATCGCGGTGTTTTTGGTACGCAGAAGCCTGGAGGATGGCTGGCGAATGCGTTTGATATTGATATCAAAAATATCGCTAACACGAATGTGATTTACTGGGGCGGTAAACTGTTAGCCCTTTGGGAAGCGGCGGAACCCTATCGGTTAGATCCCAAAACCTTAGACACCCTAGGGAAAGACACTTTAGATGGTATTTTGGCAGAAGGCGAAGCGTTTGGCGCCCATCCTTGGATTGACCCAAGCTGCAATCAAGATGGGGGTGCGCCTTGCTTGGTGAATTTTGCGATTAAACCGGGTTTTTCCACCAAAATCACCATTTATGAACTGGATACCGCCGGGAAATTGCAACGGCGTAAAAGTCACACGGTTCCAGGTTTTGCCTTTATCCATGACTTTGCGATTACACCCAATTACTGCATCTTTTTCCAAAATCCTGTCACCTATAATCCCGTTCCTTTCCTGTTGGGATTAAAAGGGGCGGGTCAATGTGTAGACTTTAAACCCAACGCACCGACTCGGATTTTAGTAATTCCGCGTCATGGTAATAAACCGATGCAAGTATTGGAATCTGAAGCTGGGTTTATTTTTCACCATGCGAATGCTTTTGAGCAAGGGGAGCAAATTTGTGTGGATTCTATCTGCTATGAGTCTTTAACTCAAGTGGACTCAGAGATAGATTACCGGAACGTAGATTTTGATGCGATCGCGCCGGGACAACTATTTCGGTTTACACTGAATTTAGCGGATTCTACGGTACAACGACAGCAACTATTCGCACGTTCCTGTGAGTTTCCCTGTGTCCATCCCGATCACGTTGGACGCCCTTACCGTTATGTGTACATGGGAGTGACTCATAATCCCACAGGAAATGCTCCACTTCAAGCCATTGCTAAGTTTGATGTCACCACAGGTGAGAAACAGATTTGGAGTGCAGCCCCCCAAGGCTTTGTCAGCGAACCGATTTTTGTCCCCCATCCTGACGCGAAGCGAGAAGATGAGGGTTGGGTGTTGACGTTGGTGTATGATTCTAGTCATCATCGATCCGATGTGGTGATTTTGGATAGTCGAGATTTGAGCCAAGGCGCGATCGCACGACTACATCTCAAGCACCATATTCCTTACGGATTGCACGGAAGCTGGACTTCGACAGTCTTTTAATTTTATTTATCTGTCATTTGTCATTTGATCGGGGCGGGTTTTGCAGCCAAGCTAGGGATAACAATCAATATTAGTCCCTAAACCCGCCTCTACAGACAGACGTTTCTGTCATCACTCTGGAACAGGACTTCCTCATCTTCCCCATCTTCCCCATCTTCCCCACACTTACAAAGCTGCTCAAATATTTCCGCCGCGCTGCACTAGGGTTCAATCGCGTAAAATTATGAATATCCATAGCTAATGGTATTGTCCAAATCTTAACCACACCCAAAACAGGTTAAAACAAAATCTGGACGATACCAATGCTTAGATCAGCCGATGTGCATTGAAATTGGATATTTCTGTTCCCTATTCCCCGTTCCCTATTTCCATTGAGGAATTTAGACATCCTGATCTAAATGCTGGACAGCTAATCGAGGCAAAATAATTTTGGTGGAGAAGGGTATGAAATTTAGCATCGTCATCACGACTCATAATCGCCTCACCTTGCTCAAGCGGGCAATTGACAGTGCGTTAGCTCAAACGATACCGTGCGAAGTAATTGTGGTGGATGATGGCTCGTCTGATGATACGGATATGTATGTCCAGGGGCGACGGAAAGAACTCTTGGACATGGGTGACACCCGTTTAATTTATCATCGAAATTCGACGAATTTGGGTCACTCAGGAACGGTTAATCAGGGTGTAGCATTGGCGACAGGAGAATGGGTAAAACTGGTGGATGATGACGACTACCTTGCCCCTAATTGTATTGAAGAAATGGTGAAGGCGATCGCAGGGCGTCCAGATGCTGTCATTTGCTCCTGTCGAGCCATTCAGGTCAATGAGAATGAGAAAGAAATCAGCAGAAGTCGGCACGTTGGCAAGGGAACACTTGTATATATTCCCCAAGCTGAGATTCATTACGCCATGCTGTTGGAACTCTTGCCATTTGGCACGCCTGTACAAGTAGCCTTTTCCCGTTCAGCTTTCCTTAAGTCAGGAGGATGGGATACCCAATTCGATACGAATTATGATGATATTGATTCCTGGATTAAAATTGCCCAGTTTGGCGATGCTGTGTTGATCAATAAATGTCTGGCTTATCGGACTATTTGGCAAGGTTCATTTAATAGCAAATTTACGTTTGACAAGCGCCTGGAAATTAATTTAATTATCAAAGAAAAAATTTATTCGTGTATCAACCCCAAATATCGTCATACTTTACCAGAACTATCAGAGATTAAGTCGTCTATAAAAATTCATTGGGTATTTGCTGCCCTAAAAAAAAGAGAAATTGTCAGCGCGGCAAGGATTTGGTTAAAAACGGATTTATCTATAGCGGCGGTAAGGTTATTTTTAGAACGAATTATTGCCAGAAATTGTTTAGATGAATTATTAAAAGAGTCTCAGGCAATGCCCAT
Organism: Coleofasciculus sp. E2-BRE-01; assembly: GCF_040221695.1. NCBI lineage: Bacteria > Bacillati > Cyanobacteriota > Cyanophyceae > Coleofasciculales > Coleofasciculaceae > Coleofasciculus > Coleofasciculus sp. E2-BRE-01. The sequence goes on from NZ_JAVKEA010000217.1 coordinate 44,782, forward strand.
TTTATTAGTGCGTGAACATAACTGAGTTATTTAAAGGTAAAGGTAACTCCAGGAAGCAAGTGCGACCGTATCTGCCCTAACCCCGACAAAATCCATAACAATGGGCAAGGGTTTTGATGTAAAATCAATAGTCCGCAGTCAAACGAAAATGCTTGTAGCAAGGGAGATACTTCTATGACCCGGATGTATTACGACACAGATGCTAACTTAGACCTACTCACCGATAAAACTATCGCAATTATCGGCTATGGGTCTCAAGGTCACGCCCACGCCCTGAATCTCAAAGAGAGTGGCATTAAGGTGATTGTGGGTCTGTATCCGGGCAGTAAGTCGGTGGCGAAAGCGGAGTCAGCCGGATTAACGGTTCATTCGGTTGCTGATGCGGCGAAAGCGGCGGATGTGATTATGATTTTGCTACCGGATGAGGTGCAGAAAACGGTATACACCGAAGAAATTGCCCCGCATCTGAAAGAAGGGAATGTCCTTGCCTTTGCCCATGGGTTTAATATTCACTTTAGTCAAGTTGTTCCCCCGCCTGATGTTGATGTGATTATGGTGGCACCCAAAGGACCGGGGCATCTAGTAAGACGGACTTACGAACAGGGAGAAGGTGTTCCTTGCCTATTTGCCGTGTATCAGGATGCCACAGGTCAAGCTCGCGATCGCGCCATGGCGTATGCTAAAGGAATTGGTGGGACTCGTGCGGGTATTTTGGAAACCTCATTTCGGGAAGAAACGGAAACCGATTTATTTGGTGAACAAGCCGTGTTATGTGGGGGTTTGAGTGCTTTGATTAAAGCGGGATTTGAAACCTTAGTGGCGGCGGGTTATCAGCCAGAGTTGGCGTATTTTGAATGTCTCCACGAAGTTAAATTAATTGTGGATTTGATTGTGGAAGGCGGACTAGCCAATATGCGCGATAGTATCTCTAATACTGCTGAATATGGCGATTATACCCGTGGACCTCGCATCGTTAATGACCAAACCCGCGCCGAGATGCGGAAAATTCTGCAAGAAATTCAATCAGGTCAATTTGCCCGTGAGTTTGTGTTAGAAAATCAGTCAGGTAAACCTGGATTCACCGCCATGCGCCGTCAGGAAGCGGAACATCCGGTAGAGGAAGTGGGTAAAGATTTACGGGCAATGTTTAGCTGGTTGAAGAAGTAGTTATTCGTCATTTGTCATTTGTCATTTGTCATTTGTTAATTTTTGGCAAGGCAATTGGCAAATGACATCAACCTTTATAACCCAGTCCGCGCAGGCGGACTTTGTTTGTGTAGCAGTGATTTCAATCGCCTTGGCTTCTGGCTACCACCTCTGTTCTAATTGCTCAACTTCTTTTTCCGTGCGTTCGTTCGGGTTGGTGGGATTCCAGTCGGGAAATAACCCGACTAAGAATTGATTGATGCTGGTGCGGGTGTTGCGGCTAGCATCATCTAGCGGTGCAGGTAGGACGCGATCGCCTAACGTGATAAACAGCAAGGCTAGGATCAAAAGGGGTCCTAGAAGATTTTTGAAACGCATAGCTCTACTCCCAGTCGCATCAATGAATGGTGCATACTGCTAGTTTTCCCCTAGGTCAAGATAAAACCAGCATTTTTTGATAATTCTTTACATTTTAGTCAAAACCTAGTCAGGGCGGGTTCTGCACAAAGGTTAACAGATACCCAACACCCGACACCCCACACCCGACACCCCACACCAGTCCCTACCCACTCCCCCATCTAGACGCCGGATCAGATAGTGCGCTATGATTATAGGCTGTGATTTTTTTACAAAACCATGAATGCTCAAGAGGTTATTCGCTCCATAGAAGCGGAACAGCTTAAATCAGACTTACCGACAGTCCATGTTGGTGACACAGTTAGAGTTGGTGTCCGTATTCGCGAAGGGAACAAGGAACGGGTTCAGCCCTACGAAGGTACCGTGATTGCCATGCGTAACGGTGGCATCAACAAAACGATTACCGTGCGGCGTATCTTCCAAGGTGTTGGTGTAGAACGAGTTTTTCTGCTCCATTCCCCCCGAATTGCCAGTATTAAAATTGTGCGACGAGGTAAGGTGCGTCGGGCGAAGCTCTTTTATTTGCGAGAGCGTGTGGGTAAAGCGACTCGGGTTAAGCAGCGCTTTGACCGGGGGATTTAGATTTTTTTGGATATTGGCTTGGTATTCATGCCCTCATTGCGTTACACTAAGTAAAGCAAAGGGGATAAATTCACCTCTACCAGCCAACCCAAGCGCTCTTAGTTCAGTTGGTAGAACGCAGGTCTCCAAAACCTGATGTCGGGGGTTCAAGTCCTCCAGGGCGCGTTCTGAATCTATAAAATATGAAAAGGCTGGGGGAGCATCAGCGGTTCTACCCAGATCTTGTCAACTTCACGGATGAGTGAAGCAGGTTAATATGAGTTATGAACGCTGGGTTGAACAGCTCTGATAATCAGTAGAAGGGGGAAGTCAACTATTGTGGCAAAGAAAACTAAAACGGAAACAGAGTCTCAGCAAAAAACCTCTGGGTTTAATGTTGTAACGTTTCTTCAAGAAACCAAAGAGGAACTCAGTAAAGTCGTATGGCCCTCTCGGCAGCAACTGATTAGCGAATCGGCTGCCGTGTTATTGATGGTCGTTCTATCAGCCACCCTAATTTATTTAGTGGATGGCTTATTCTTGTGGGCATCACAACAGGTATTTGGATGAGTTTTGCAGCAAACGAATCATACGATCGCGATTCACAGTTTCAAGAATCCCCATCTGCCCGTTGGTATGCGGTTCAGGTGGCATCCGGCTGTGAGAAGCGGGTAAAGACAAATCTAGAACAGCGAGTGCAAACCCTAGATGTCGCTGACCGAATCTTGAGAGTTCAGATTCCCCAAACCCCGACGGTAAAAATCCGTAAGGATGGGTCTCGCCAGCACTCTGAAGAAAAAGTCTTCCCTGGCTACGTCTTGGTCGAAATGGTCATGGATGATGAAAGCTGGCAGGTTGTCAAAAACACACCCAATGTGATTAATTTTGTAGGGGCAGAACAGAAACGTCGCTATGGACGAGGGCGAGGTCACGTTAAACCAGTACCCTTGAGTCCAGGGGAAGTCGAACGGATCTTCAAGCAAACCGAAGAACAAGAGCCAGTCATTAAAGTGGACATGGCTGTTGGTGACAAAATCATCGTGCTATCAGGTCCGTTTAAAGACTTTGAAGGCGAAGTGATTGAAGTTAGCCCTGAACGCAGTAAGCTCAAGGCGTTACTCTCGATTTTTGGGCGAGATACGCCAGTGGAACTAGAATTCAATCAGGTGGAAAAAACAGGCTAAGCATGGCAAAAAAAATCGTTGCAGTTATTAAGTTGGCGCTCCCGGCGGGGAAAGCCAACCCTGCTCCCCCAGTCGGACCGGCACTCGGTCAACATGGGGTGAATATTATGGCGTTTTGTAAAGAATACAACGCCAAGACCGCCGATCAAGCGGGAATGGTTATCCCTGTGGAAATCTCGGTGTTTGAGGATCGTAGTTTTACCTTTATCCTCAAAACCCCGCCCGCATCCGTGCTAATTAAAAAAGCAGCCGGGATTGAAAAAGGCGCAAGTGAACCCAATCGGCAAAAAGTCGCCACGATTACAAAGGCGCAACTCCAAGAAATCGCCCAGACGAAAATGCCTGACCTCAATGCCAATGATATTGAAGCAGCCATGAAAATCGTCGAAGGGACTGCCCGGAATATGGGCGTCGCGATCGCAGAATAGTCCCTGGGTTGAGGTTTAAGTGCCATCAACCCGCAATTGCAGACCGTTGTTAACCCAATTTGGGGGAGAGGCGAGACGCTTCGTTAGTCACCCCAGGAGAGATAAATGCCCAAAAAACTATCACGTCGATTACAAGAATTACAAAGCAAGGTCGAAGAACGACCTTATGAACCTACAGAAGCCCTGAAGCTGTTAAAAGAAACCGCAACGGCAAAATTCCCGGAATCCGCCGAAGCCCATATCCGCTTGGGAATTGATCCCAAATACACCGATCAGCAACTGCGGACAACCGTATCCCTACCCAAAGGAACGGGTCAGGTGGTGCGAGTTGCCGTCATTGCCAAGGGTGAAAAAGTCACCGAAGCCACGAATGCGGGGGCAGATATCGCCGGATCTGAAGAATTAATTGGCGAAATCCAAAATGGCATGATGGATTTTGACCGCTTGATTGCCACACCAGACATGATGCCCCAAGTGGCAAAGTTAGGACGGCTCCTCGGACCACGGGGCTTGATGCCCTCGCCCAAAGGCGGTACGGTTACCTTTGACCTAACCCAGGCGATCGAAGAATTCAAAGCAGGTAAACTTGAATTTCGTGCCGATCGCACAGGCATCGTTCATGTTATGTTTGGTAAGGCTTCCTTTTCTGCCGAAGACTTGTTGCTCAACCTCAAGTCTTTACAGGAAACGATTGACCGCAATCGTCCCTCCGGGGCGAAAGGTCGCTTTTGGCGCAGTATATTTATCAGTGCGACCATGGGACCGGCGATTGAAGTCGATATCCCTAGCTTACGGGACATGAAAGCAGCTGAAGCTGCGTAATCTGAACCGTTATTTTTGCAGTCTACAATCCAATAATTTCATTGGCTTGTACCAAAGACAGCAGGTGTTCATCACTTAATATCCTGCCGAGGTCAACGCCCGAAGTATCCACTGTCACTTTACATCAAAATTAAAGTACAGGTATAAAAGATACTCAGCGTAACCCCGGCATGTCCGGGGTTTCGTTATGGCTAAAGGCAGGATTTTCCCACTGGCAACTCTGAAAGGAAAAAAGGAGGTGAAACAAGCATGGGCAGAACCCTAGACAACAAAAAGGAAGTCATCGCTGATCTCAAGGAACTCTTGAGTGATTCGCAACTCGCCATCGTCATTGACTACCAGGGACTTTCTGTTGCGGAAATTACCGATTTGCGGAATCGGCTGCGTCCCACAGGCACAGTCTGTAAGGTGACGAAAAATACCCTGATGCGGCGGGCGGTTGAGGATGATGAAAACTGGCAACCCATGACCGAATTCTTGGTCGGTTCCTCCGCCTTCATGTTAGTCAAAGACGATGTAGGCGGTGCAATTCGGGCATATCAGGACTTCCAGAAAGCCACCAAAAAAACCGACTTCAAGGGTGGCGTGATGCAAGGTCAAGCCCTGAGTCAAGACCAAGTTAAGGCGATTGCCGACTTGCCGTCTAAAGAAGAACTCATCGGGCAGATTGCAGGTTCGATTAATTCCATCGCCACTAAACTGGCTGTGGGTGTCAACGAAGTTCCTGCTTCCCTGGGTCGCTGTGTCAACGAAGTTCCGGGATCACTGGGTCGCGTTTTGCAAGCGCTCGCCGCTCAGAAAGAAAGTGGGGGTTAGTGCAAGACGGCAGACGGCAGAAGGCTTTAAGGTTTATGGTATCTGCTTGTTTGCAATTTTGTTAACGGATGGGTTATTTCCACACCCACTGCACTAATACCGCTACCTTGTACGTAAAAAGCTTGCCCTGAGCGTAGTCGAAAGGTCAAACGTAAAAATCAAACAAAGGAGTTTATTCATGTCTGCTACAACCGACGAAATTTTGGAAAAGCTAAAATCCCTGACGTTGCTCGAAGCGTCGGAATTAGTTAAGCAAATCGAGGAAACCTTTGACGTTAGCGCGGCTGCTCCTGCGGGTGGCATGATGATGATGCCTGGAATGGCAGCGGCGGGTGCGCCCGGAGCTGCGGCGGAAGAGGCGGAAGAGAAGACAGAATTTGATGTCATCTTAGAAGAAGTTCCCGCTGATAAGAAGATTGCTATCCTGAAAGTCGTGCGAACCATGACTGGGTTGGGACTCAAGGAAGCCAAAGATATGGTTGAGTCTGCGCCCAAGCCGATTAAAGAAGGGGTAGCAAAAGAATCCGCAGAAGAAGCCAAGAAGCAGCTTGAAGAAGCTGGTGCTAAGGTTTCCGTGAAATAGAACTCTGTCGGGGCAAGTCATGGATTGCCCCCACAATCGATAGATTGAATTCATCCCCCGGATCAACACGAACGGGGGGTTTTTTTAGGTTAGGGGTTGCTGAATAAGTCTTGTGGTGGGGAGAGGCAATAGGCAATAGGCAATAGTGAGAGCAACAGCCTACTATATTTAGATTTTAGGGTGGGTTCAGGCTTGTTACTCCATAAAATCTAGGGCTAAAGCCCTTACTACAAACGACAAACTTTCCCTTTGTCTCCCATCCGGAAGAAATAGAAAAAAATGTGACAGTTAATCAATAGTCTACTAGCTGATCACAAATTATTGAAACCTAACTATAATTTTTTAATTTATTCTAAGTAATTATCAAGACTATTCCGATTTTTTTTGAAAAACAAGCCAGGAATATTCCTGAAAGGCATAACCTTCAAGGCATCCAAGCTTTTGCCAAAAACAAATTGATCAAAACCTTACTAATTCTGGAACATTCACTCGATTAAAACCGACTGGAATAGTAACAACGCAACAATACACACTACCTATTGATGGAAGTTACTATGCAACGCAAAATCAAGTCTTTTGTTACTTTTTCTACCCTAGCTGCTACTGCGATCGCGCCTGTTTTATTATCGGCTGATATGGCGTCTGCTAGACCGACAGGAACCGATGCTAATTATATAGGTGCTGGGGTTTCCGCAGGCGTGACCAATGGTGGACAAGATAATGATGCTGCAACATTTGGCGGCAATATTCAAGGTCGAGTAACGACTTCAAAAGCGCCAGTTTCTCTGCGCGGTGCGGTTCTATTCAGCGATGATACCAGCGCCATTATGCCAATTGTTTCCTACGATGTTCCTGTTACGAACAACGCTAATGTTTATGTAGGTGCTGGCTATTCCTTCATTGAAGAAGATGGACAACCAACTCCATTAGGAAACAAAAATGCGCCTGTGGTAACAGTCGGTGCTGAAGCTCAATTTGGTCGCAATATTGTGGTTTATGGTGATACAAAACTCGGTATCGAAGCCTACGAAGATAGTCCAGCTTCTGCGGTTAGTATCCAAGCGGGTGCGGGTTACCGCTTCTAAACCATAACGCTCTGGTCAACTAACCCTGTAGAGACGTAGCATGCTACGTCTCTACACTACATATTTTTCTGTTCAGGAATAATATTTAATAAAAATTAATAAAGATAACCTGATAAAAATGGCGGATATCTTTACCATAAAATTACAGTAAAATTTGTTCGCCAAGATACAGCGCGGTTAAACTTGAAATAGAAAAGCAGCGTAACTAAATAAACAAGTATTGAGGTAAAGATCATGACTACTGAACTCAGCCAAGTTTTATCGATGATTTTGATCGTTTCTGTTTTCTCAATTGTTCTGTCACCCGTGTTGTGCTGGATTCTTCCCAACCGCACTCCCAACAAAATCGTGTAGGAGAAGTATTGAACCAGCTATCGGAATACTTTAACGCTACATCGACAGGCTCTCAACATCATTACGAGCAGGTACGAGCAAGCAGCGAATTCATCAGGGTCACTCTTTCATGAAACTTATAGATCTCTTAGCCCACCGTCTCCCGGTGGGTTAATGCTTTGTTGGGGGACAAGTGTATCAAAATGGCGAGACTTGTCAGAGTATAGTGGTAAGAACATTCCGTTTTGGGAACCATTCTCGGAACGCCGCCGATGTATCAACAGCTCAAACAGCTCTGGCTAGCTATTATCAACAATCAAGGCGATAACCACCCGCGATCGCCTAATTCTCCTGTGCAAACTCCTATCCCCCTGTTATTGTACCCTGAGACTCAATCCCAAGCCGACAACTCAGACGAGATCCAGGAATTAAAACGGATCAATCAACAACTGCGGCACGAGATTGCAGAACGAGAACAGGTTGAGCAGGTATGGCGAGAGCGAGCGGCTTATTATCGAAACATTGTCGAAAATGCCAATAGCCTGATTTTACGCATCGATACTCAAGGTACAATCACATTTTTAAACGAATTTGCCCAACAGTTTTTGGGTTACCCGGAAGCAGAAATCCTGGGACATTCTGCGGCGGAGACGATTATCCCAGAAACCGAGACATCGGGACGGAACTTGACTACCCTGATCCAAGACATCATTCAATACCCCGATCAATACCGCTACCACGAAAACGAAAATATCCGGCGGGATGGTAGTCGCGTCTGGGTTGGGTGGACGAATAAAGCGCTCATCGATGGATCAGGACAAGTGACAGGTATTCTCTGTATTGGTCACGATATCACCGAGCGTCATTTAGCTCAAAACGCTCTGCGCTTGATGAATGAACAATTAGAACAGCGAGTTGCTGAACGCACAGCGGCGTTAACCGTAACCAATGAGCAATTGCGCCAGGAAATTACTGAACGTCAACGGGCGCAGGAAACGGAACAGCAGTTAATCGCTTCACTGCAAGCGGCGAAAGACCAGTTACAAGCGATTTTAGATGCTGTACCCGGATGTGTGTCCTGGATGGGGACAGATTTACAGTACCAAGGCGTTAACAGTTATCTGGCTAAGACATTCGGATTATCCGCCGCAGCATTTGTGGGGAAGGAACTGGGGTTTATGAATTCCACCCCCGGATTTAAGGACTTTATTGCCCAGTTTTTTGCTAGTCCCCTCCAGGAAGCCAAGCGAGAAATTGAAACCTTGATTGGTGATAACTGTCGGTATTATTTATTAGTTGCCCAGAAATACCAACAGGGTCAAGCAGCTGTCTGTGTCAGCGTGGATATTACTGAACTCAAACGCACCGAAGAGGCGTTACGGTTGAGCGAGGAAAAGTTTGCTAAAGCCTTTCGCTGTTGTCCCAACTCGATCACGATTAGCACCTTAGCAGATGGACGGTATATCGAGGTCAACGAAACCTTTATGCGGTATTCTGGGTATGAACGCCAAGAGGTGATTGGTCGCACCGTTGAGGAATTAAATATCTGGGTGCATCCTGATGATCGCGATCGCATGGTTCATAGTCTACAGCACAACGGTGCGATTACGAACCAAGAATATGAGTTTCGCACGAAATCGGGCGAGATTTTAATCGGGTTACTGTCCGCTGAAATTATCCGCTTAAAAGGTGAACCCTGCTTACTAGCCCTCACCCTTGATATTACTCAGCGTAAATTGGCTGAACAGCGACTTAAAGAGAGTGAAGTTCAATATCGGGCAATCTTTGAAGCCACGACGGATGGCTTAATTATTAGCGATTTAGACGGACAACTGGTGGAGGTGAATCCAGCCGCGTGTCAAATGCATGGCTATTCCTATTCAGAGTTTATCCATCTTGATCCCGAACGTTTTATTCATCCGGACTCCCATTCAATATTTTACGAGTATCTTACTGCTGTCAGACAGGGAGTTCCCTTTCAGCGGGAAGCGGTGGATTTGCGTTCCGATGGTACGCCGTTTCCCATTGAGGTACGGGGAACCGGGTTTATGTACAAAGGACAACCCCATCTTTTAGCTGTGGTGCGGGATATTACCCAGCAAAAGCAAGACGAAGCCCGGTTACGAGAAGCGGCTGAACGCGATCGTTTGTTGGGAGAAATTGCGGCTCGAATTCGCCGATCGCTGGATCTGAATGAAATTATGAATACGACCGTAGCAGAAGTGCGCCAGTTCCTGCAAGCGGATCGGGTTCTGATTAGTTATATGGATGGGGCAATGCATGGCAAAGTTGTGGCAGAATCCGTGGCGGATAATTTTTCTTCCTGTTGGGATTTAGCAGTAGAAAACGATGAGTATCTTCAGGAGTTAATTGCTTTATTTGAACATACTGATGTGCAAGTTATTAACGATACCGCTCTTTGGGAAACGTCCCCGGAACGCGCCGAATATTTGGATCAATTTCAAGTGAGAGCCGCGTTAGCCGTGGCGATTGTTGTGGATGAGCAAATGTATGGCTTATTAGTGGCGCATCAATGCACAAGTCCGCGTCAGTGGCAACCCTTGGAAGTGGATTTACTACGCCGTCTAGCGACACAAGTAGCCATTGCGATTAAGCAGGGACGATTATACCAACAGCTTAGCGAACTGAATACGAACTTAGAGTACCAAGTCGAAGAAAGAACGGCACAATTACAGCAAAAAATGCAGGAACTGCAAGAACTAAATCAACTCAAGGATGTGTTTTTACATGCGGTATCCCATGATTTACGTACACCCGTGATGGGAATGTTAATGGTCTTGAAGAATTTACTCAATAGCTACTCCTCTCCTGAGAACGAAGAATTCCAGACATACGACAAAAAACAACAGACAATTCCAGTCTCGCGTTCTATTGTAGAGCGGATGATTCAAAGTAGCGATCGCCAGCTTAATTTAATTAACTCGTTATTGGAAATTCACGCGGCTGAATCTTATGGGATTCCCTGTGAGTGCGAACCATTACAATTGAGTCAACTCATTCAAGAGATTTTGACAGAGTTGCAACCGTTACTGGCAAAAAATCAAGTGACGTTGACCAATCAAGTTCCCGATGATTTACCGTTCGTGAGTGCTGACGCCAAGCAATTGTGGCGAGTGTTCGAGAATATAATCACTAATGCGATGAAACATAACCCGCCCGGAATTCATCTAACCCTGAGTGCGACGGTGGTGGAGGATACTGTTGAAGAAGAGAAAGTGCGCTGTGCGATCGCGGATAATGGGGTAGGGATGGAACAACAGCAGTGCGATCGCCTTTTTGATCTCTACTATCGCGGCGCTTCTTCTCGAAGTTTAAGTGGTATTGGTTTAGGATTGTATCTGTGTCGGCAAATTATTAAAGCACACGGCGGCGAAATTGGCGTGATTAGTTCTCCAGGAGAGGGAACAACATTTTGGTTTACTTTACTCACATCTTGTACCAGTCAAAGTTGACATCTTCACTGCCCTGCACGGACTGGATTATAAAGGGGATAGTCAACCCGAATTTGGGATGAATCGACACTCTAGAAATTTTGACGATTCACTCGTACCCGTTTAGAAGGATTTTGCTTCTGCACCCAGATTAAAAACTTCTGCATTTGAGGTTCATTTTTTAGCTTTTCCAAAGAATTGAGTTCTTGGGATAAGTGGGTGTTGTCAAACAGAGAATGGATCTGTCGATGACAAGCAGAACAAATCATGGTGGTGGGAATTGTCTCGGCTTTTTTCTTCTTTGCCTTCTGTCGAGGAATTAGGTGATGAATCGTTAAACGCTCAACATCTCGTTCACATAATTGACAAATCATCGTTAGTCGTAAACTATTACAGACATTAAAGGGAAAGCTTTACAAGTGCATCTTTGACGGCTGACGGCAATTGTCGCAGAATCTTGCCTTTCTCCCGGTCAACAGCAACTAACGTCACCCGACCGGTTACATAGAGTTCTTTACTATCAGGCGATTGAACCTGGTAATCCCAATAGATGCGAACACCGTCCATATCTGTCATCCGGGTTTTGACAATCGCCGTTTGACCCATACGAAGCTGACGGTGATAGCGTATTGAGAGTTCAACTACAGGTAACTCACATCCCATCGCCACTAAGTCAGCATATTCGATGCCGATAGATCGTAAGCATTCTACCCGTGCTTCTTCCATCCAGGTTAAGTAATTACCATGCCAAACCACACCTGCATAATCGCTGTGGTGAGGATGTGCCCGCACCGGATATTCAAACCAGTGTTCAGTGGTGGCGGTTAGAGAATGACTTTGGATGGCGCTGGTGGGTGGAAGTTGAGCTGAAGATTGAGAATTGTCAGACATATTACTAAACTAAGTGATAACGTAACTGTTTCACTACCTAGATAGCACAGGAGTAACCGTAAACTGCAAGCGGGAATAACCGACACACAACCTGTTAAACCCGCCCTTGCACCTGAAGACGCGATCTGGGTTACCGAAATTCTGGAAAGCGCGATCGCAGATGAATGAAGTTATGTAAACCACGATTGCCAAGCCTGCCAACTTTGCACCAATTCTGCCATCTGTGAGTAACCTGATGAACTGGGATGAGCGCCATCATAAGCAGCTACTTCATCCATCCAAACTCTTGAGGCTTGCAGAGGACGAAATACATCTAAATAAGGAATATATAACTGGCGACAAACCTCGGTAAACTGTTGGGATAATTCAGCAGTTCTGATATTTTGCTCCTGATCAGCAATCGGCGGTGGACTGACCATTAACACAGGGAATAATCCCTTCGCTACTGTTAAAATTTGATTGGCATTTTTTACAGAATTATCGAAAAATACCCGACATTGACTTTGTTCAATAGTCGTATCATTCACGCCAAAGGAAAAAACAAGTCCCCCGTCACATCCATCTGGTAAACGTCGAGAAACTTCCGGTAACCAACGAGTGGCAATATCAGCACTGGTTTCTCGTCGTATACCTAAATTGTAATAGGTCAAGTCATACCCTTGTTTTCAGATAGCTGCACAAATTCTTCCTGTCCATCCCAGACATTCAGGATCACCAGTACCATTCACAAAAGAGTCACCGACAAAGCAAACTCGATTTGTGGTCATTTGTCATTTGTCATTTGTCATTGGTCATTGGTCATTGGTCATTTGTCATTGGTCATTTGTCATTTGTCATTTGTCATTTGTCATTTGGCTCAAATCTAAACGACAAGAGGGCGGGTTTTGTTGATTAGTTATCGGTATACCCGCCAATTAAACGGCTAAACCCGCCCCTGCAATACGATATAACTTCTACCTCCTGCCTTCAAAAAGCCTTGTTTCTACTTCGCTTCCATCCAATTTTCTCCTTCACTCACATCTACCAGCAACGGTATAGTCAACTCAACCGCTGATTCCATCGTCTCTCGGATTTTTGGTTGCAACTCTTCCCATTCATCCGGTAGAACTTCAAAGACTAATTCATCATGAACTTGTAACAGTAATCGCGCCTTGTAATTCTGTAAAACCTCATGCATTTTTACCATAGCAATTTTGATAATATCAGCACTAGATCCTTGTATGGGCGCATTCGCGGCGGCTCGGAGTAACCCTGCGTCATATTGACCGATTCCCTTAAATTTATCAAGATTAATCTCTTTAGGATTTTTACCTTTAGCATCGCGCAGTTTGTTGCTATTGAACTCAAAGTAACGACGACGACCTAAAATAGTCTCCACATAACCGTTTGCGATCGCGTTTCGTTTCATCTGTTCTAAATACCCGAAAACTCTGGCATAGCGCTGCTTCAATCGGTCAATAAACTCCTTTCCTTGCGCCGCCGATACCCCCGCTTCCCTAGCAAATCGCTGGGGTCCCATACCGTAGATCACACCAAAGTTAATCGTTTTCCCCAATCGCCGTTCGTCTGGCGTTACGGTTTCTTTTTCAAACAATAATTTAGCGGTTACTGCGTGAACATCCTGATTATTTCGGTATGTTTCCACCAGTACGGGTTCTTGACTCAGATGTGCCAAAATCCGCAACTCAATTTGGGAATAGTCGGCTGATACTAATAACCAACCCGATTCAGGTAAAAATGCTTTGCGAATTTGGCGACTAAACGCCGTCCGAATCGGAATATTCTGTAAATTAGGATTCGATGAGGATAAACGCCCCGTGCTGGTTATCGTTTGATTAAAATCAGTATGTATGCGTTGGGTATCTTTATGAACCAGTTTCGGCAAAGCATCAACATAAGTGGATTTTAACTTAGAGAGGGTGCGGTGTTCGAGAATGGTATCAATAAGTGGATGATCCCCTTGTAGCTTTTCCAATGTGGCATGATCCGTTGAGTACCCTGTTTTCATTTTGCGCGACTTGCGGCGGTCGAGATTCAGTTTTTCAAACAGTAATTCACTTAACTGTTTTGGAGATCCTAAATTAAATTCTTCTCCGGCTTGCTTGTAAGCGTTCTGTTCAATGTCTGCGAGTTTCTTTTCTAGAGATTCTGAGAGTTCTTTGAGATAAGCCGTATCAATGCGAATTCCCTGATATTCCATCTGCGCTAACACAGGTTCTAGCGGTTGCTCAACCTCAAGCAACAGCTTCTCTAGCGCTGGAATTGCTTTCAGCTCTTCCCTGAGTTTAGGAACCAGTTGAAACGTGGCATAGACTTGCATCCCGCAGTATTCTGCCACTGTTTTGCTACTCAATGCAGCAATGGTTTTTCCTTTGGGAATCTTTAAATCTTTGTAGCTTTTTAGCTGAATTTGGGGGAAGTAGCGCTCCGTTAAGCTATTGAGATTATGACTATTATCTGGATTGAGGACATAACTGGCTAGCATCGTATCCATGACTACTCCTGCCAGTTCAATCTCCTGAGTCCGTAAAACCAGACGGTCAAACTTGACATTTTGTAGCACTTTGGGATAGCGATCGCGCTCTAAAATAGGACGCAGTGCTTCTAGAACGGTCTGTTGGTCTAAATTCTGACCCTGGTTATGGGCGATCGGGATATAAGCAGTATCTGTTGCTTCAAGTCCCCAACAGCAACCAATACCCACCAGTTCGGCGTTCCGTGGCTTCAAATCACTGGTTTCTGTATCCCAAGCCACTGGAGTTTCTATGTTCGTGCAGTTTTCCAGAATATCGACTAGTTGGTCTAATTTATCTTTTGTATTAATAATTCTAGGTTGAATTGGACAACTGGCTGCCGCTTGTTTCTGATAGTCTTCTGTTTCATCGGCTGTCCAGAAAGACAGATCAGGACTACTGTCTTCAACCGAGGGTTCTGATTCTGTCCCGGCATCTTCCACCACGTTTCCACCAAAACGCTGATGAATTTCGTCAATTTTCTTTAAGAAAAACTCGAATTCCAGTTTTTGGAAGAAAGGCTTAAGTACAGAGGTATCAAACCCCTCTAACTTGCCCGCATTTAATTCCACATCCACAGGTGCATCAAATGCCAATTGCGCTAAGTACTTAGAATGTTCAGCGTCTTGCTTTCCGGTTTCCAGTTTCGTTTTTACCGCACCTTTAATCTGATCGAGGGACGCATAAATGCCTTCTAGGGAACCAAAATCATTCAGTAACTTAACCGCCGTTTTTTCGCCAATTCCCCTCACTCCGGGAATATTATCGGATTTATCGCCACAAAGGGCTTTGTAATCCACCACCTGTTCTGGTGTAATACCCAGTTTATTTTTTACCCCTTGGGTGCTATATTCTTCCAGTCCAGTGGAACTGCCGCTTTTTAATGCCTTATGGCTGAGATAGAGAACTGTAATTGACTTTTGCGGATCGATGAGTTGAAATAGGTCGCGATCGCCCGTTAAAATTTTTACCTGATACCCTTCATCAGTCGCCCGATGTGCCAAGGTTGCTAAAACATCATCAGCCTCATAGCCCGGAACTGCCAATACGGGTAAATTCAACGCCGTCAGCAATTCTTTGAGATTCTGCAAATCTGGGATAAAATCTTCCGGTGTCTCCGGTCTATCGGCTTTATAGGTATCATCCGCTTCGTGACGAAATGTGGGCAATTCCAGGTCAAACGCCACCGCCATCGCCTGAGGTTGCTGGGAACTGATCACCTCTAATAAGGACTTGAGAAAGCCAAAACACACACTGGTGGGTATTCCACTTTTGGTTCGTAGTCCCCCATCTCGTCCTTTAGCGAAGGCGTAATAAGAACGAAACGCGAGAGAATGACCGTCAACCAGAATAAATAGTGGTTTTTCTGCCGTTGTTGAATCGGCAGAGGGAGAAGAATTAGACACAGGCGTTGATTGAGACATAGCCTTATTTTAGCGAGTTACGTCTGCCTGTCAGGATGTGGTGTTGTGGAGAAACCATCAAACAAAAAGCAGTTGGCACGTCCATCCAACTACTTTCAGTATCGGGTTAGGTTACAATTTTGAACTCAAATCGCCAACAATTACCGTTTAACTGCTTTACGGCGACGGCTGATAAAACCTAGCATACCTACACCGAGCAATGCTCCAACTGTACCAGGTTCAGGTACTGACTCAAGTTTCGCTTTAACCACCCAGTCTTGGAAGTCATAGAAATAATCGCCATTACCAAGAGGGAAGCGAGTATCTTCCATACCGAGGAAGTAGTATCCTTCCTCAGATACAGTGATGGGTGGGTTAGGATCGGCTTGATCGGTTAAGCTTGGGAACGTGTAACTGTCTTCCTGAGCCACTCCAAAGGCACGGAACTGACCTCCATTACCGTTAAAGCCACGCTCCCAAACTCCGAACTGGTATGTAGTATCTTCTTCAAAGGTAAACTCAATTTCACAGGGAGTGTTGATCGTGATATTACAAGTCCCCTGCCAATCATTGATGAAGGCACTACCCTCGATATCAAAGGATTTTTCTCCTTCCGTAAACAGTGGGGTGAACATACCATCAGACCAGAAGCCAAAGTCGGAGAACGCTTTACCTCTCGATCCTAATCCATCTGGAAATAAGACAGAGAATTCGTAGGTGTGGCCATCCCCAGAAAATTCATGGGTGGCGTGAGGGATTTCTGAAGCTGTACCCGTCACTGGACTATCTTCAACGACATCAATACCTAGGAAAGTAGAGGCTTGTGCAGGAGATCCAAAGTTTAGTAGGGCAGTAGCGGTAGCGGCAGCGATACTTAGGCTAGAAATAATTGGCAATTTCATAGTAGTATATCCTTTTCGGTCGGGAGGACTTTATCTTGACTAGAGAAAGTTAGGCTTGAGTCAATTAACTGATACTCTTAGAGCCGATGTATTTTTCTCTCATGACTACATTCTAGAATGCCATAAGAGGCTTTTTCCCTTAAAGGGGTAATTTTCGTCAACTCTTTATAAATTTACCTATTTATATAAAGCTTTTATGAAGAAAGACACAGACACCAAGGAGTACAAACTCACAATGAGTTATGAACGTCTACAGTTGTTTTATGTTAAATGAGATACTTAATATCTAGGATAACAAACGCTAAAACATACAATCTGTAAGAATTAGAGCCGTTTAACTCTAGTAAGGCACTAATGTCACAGTTTGCTGATTTTCGGTAAATATACTCAAGCAACTGTTCAGCTTGAGCAGTTTGCTCTAGGAACAAGCTGATACAACTGCCTCAATCCAAGAGCGGCAACTTTTCCGAACGCCTCAGTTTGGAGTACGCCGCCAGTTAGGTGGGGGAGAGCCTGTGGACTGTTCAAGTGCCGTCACTGTCAGGATGAAGCAGGAAGTAAAGGAAGTAAGCGGCAAAGTTGTCCACTTGTGGGTAGCTTTGAGTCCGTTTTCTGTAACTGTAACGGTTCTCCACCTTTGGATTTAATAGAAGTCTTCATTTGGAGGTATAGGCAATTTGTCAAATAATTGTTACAATTTTTAATATAGCTTGGGAACGGTTGACCCGTTCACAGAACATAGCCCTTGCCAAATGCAGGCTTGTGTCATCTGAACGTCCATTTTTTCTAGCATTCAAGGAGATAACCATGTCCCAACCCATGCAACTTTCCCTAGAACAACAATTTAATATCCGCTCGTTTGAAACCCAGGTGCAGAAAATGAGCCGTGAGCAAGCTCAAGACTTTCTGGTTAAGCTCTACGAGCAAATGATCATGCGTGAAAATATGTACAAGGAGTTTCTCAAACATGAATGGGGTCTAGAACCCAGTTAAAAGTACGAGCAGTGGTCCCTATGTAGTGGGCGACCTCCGTCTCTTGCTCGGTTCCTACGGTGGAAAGGGGCTGGGGATGCTGGGGCGTCAACTCTAGTAAGGCTTCGGTCGGAATAGAATCGGTTGTAAGTAATGCGTCATCAAGCGTTGGATTGATTGGCTCGAAGACTTCATTCTCTGAAACACACAACGCCACATCAGTGAAAAGAGAGTGTAGCGAACTGGCTGAAATGATTAGCTCAACAATGATTTAGTACAATTAAGCAAGAATACTCTTGTCCTCATCTAGGAATAAAGGGTCGTTCAACAATAAAATCGTCGATTGTCCTGGTATTTTCTTAGAGAAAAAGCAAAACTTAATCATAGACATCCCCTAAGCGGTAAGCTTGAATCCGTAAGCAGCCCAACGCCAAACCTGCTTTGACGCTGGGATCTGTGGTAAAACAAACATTTTCCTATCTTATGTTTCAGCGTTGCTTAATTTGCACCGATTTTGCCGATGGTTTGTATCGGTTGGTCGAGTTTGTACCCAGTTTAGCGGCTAATGGTATCCAAAGGATTATCTTTCTGCATAGCGTACCATTGTGGGAGGAAGGGGAAATTCCCCGGATAGATGAGGAAGGAATTACCCGCGCTCGCGATCGCCTGCAAGCTGGATTGAAAACTATACCGAAGGGTGTAGAGGTTCACATCGAAGTTCTCTCAGGGCGTCCTGTGGACAATATTCCTAAAGTAGCCAAGCGTTACGAAGCTGATGTGATTCTGACGGGGATGGAAAGCCGCAATTTTTTACAAGAAAAGCTGTTTGGTAGCACTACAGCCGGATTAGCGAGGAACTATACCACTCCCCTGTTGATCCTGCGTCCCCAACTGGTTTCGACTTATACCTGTGAAGAACTCGAGCTGCGCTGTCAACATTTATTCCGCTATTTTCTGATTCCTTATAACGGCGGTAAGGCTTCGGAGCACCTGTTGCAAAAGGTGAAAGCTTATGCTCAAAAGCGCCCGGATCACTCACTCTCTGAGTGCCTGTTAATGTGGGTGATTGAAGAAGTGGGACGTAAACCTGTTTCCAAGGAACAACAAGTCCAAGTAGCACAAGAAAAGCTGAAGCAGATTAAAGCTGACTTAGAAGCGCTGGGTTTGCAAGTTAAGACAGAAGTCCGAGTCGGTAATCCTTATCGGGAAGTTTTAGATGCGGCGACAGTGTTTGACATCAGCGCGATCGCGGTTTCCTCCGAAACAATCGGTAGTATTATTGAATTGCCTATCCGTAGCTTTGCTGGGGAGTTGATGCGGCGTAGTTGGCATCCCGTTCTCTTCTTTCCACCACCGAGTTAAATTGATTGGTCAGGGAACTTTTGCTATACTAGCTTGGCAAAGCCCTGCCGTAGCTGTTGCGCTCGCTGCCTGAGTTCAGCAATCAACTCATCTTCTCCCAAGACAACACCACCTCTAGTAATTTGTTGCTTCGCTTGAAGTTTGTGCGCCAGTTGATGGCAGAGCTGACATTTTCCTAAAATACCCATAATTGATGGGGAAAATTTCGCAAAAACGAATTCATCTTCTGAAGTAAACCCCTTTTTGTCAATTCGCTGCGATAAGTCTTCGTGAAGGTTTGAATGAGGCTTGAGCTTGTTGATAAATTGGGCAACAGCAACAACCTCTTTTTGGCGATTCAACAGGGGCCACGCCAAGATTGTATAAGTCCGGTAGCCTGTTTTTTGATCCGTTTTCTTGGCTTGCTCTGAACGGGGATCATCGTAGACATCAAAGGGAATATTGATCATGTTGGACGAGTGGGCAGCTAAACCGACAATTCCCTTGTTCATCGGGATATCAATGATTAAAGACCCCCCTTTTCCATCCTCAGCGATTAAAGAACCCACTTCCTTCTTGTGCTGATCGATTAAAAAGATACTAGCGCGATCGGCACTCAGCAAGTCTCCAGCTTTACGAGTGATACGACCTAACATTTCACAAAGAGTGCGTACCAAATCCTGTAACGCTTTATCGACTGTATCTTTTTCGACAGAAAAATAGGAGTTAATTTGATTCTCACCCGAATTGAAGGCTACAGAAGATACAGAGGCGAGCGATGAGTCTTGTCCCTCTAAGCCAGCCACTTCTCGCCAATCCAGTCCTAATAGCTGGCAAATTTGCAGAAAGTTCAGCCGATTAACTGGCTGACCTTTGAGAAAAAGATTATTAATTACAATAGGTAGCGATCGACCTAGCTGCTCAGCTAGCTCTTGCTCTTGTCCGTTACTCTTATATCTCCAAGCTTGTTCGACAGCTTGGATATATTTAGGATGCACACTCAATGTTTTTGACATCGACATCATACAGGAGTAGCGGAATTCTACTTTAAGGATACAATAACTTTCCCGGAGCTAGCATCAGCCAATTAACGTAATCTGAATACGATATTTGTCTTAGTACACCTTTATCATTCGTCAGGGAACAGGGAACAGGGAACAGGGAACAGGTAAGGTAGAATTTTGAGTTAACCTCCCCCTGCTCCCCCTGCTCCTGATAACTGATAACTCCCCCATATCCCCCACACCCGACACCCGACACCCCACACCCGACACCCGACACCCCACACCCGACCTACTTTTCCTTTGCCTCGTCCGGGGACTTGGCATCAAAGTAAGCTTCCAACACCTGCTTAACCATCGGTGCAGCTACGGAACCGCCACCACCACCGGAATGTTCAGCAAAAGCGACCACGACAATCTCGGGTTTATCGAATGGCGCAAAGGCACCAAACCAGGCGTGAGGCTTTCCAGGTGGCGCTTCGGCTGTGCCACTCTTTCCAGCTACCGGCGGTAGATGAGGCACATTTAACACTTGTCCCGTACCACCATCAACCACCGCTCGTAATCCCTTACGTAGTGTCTCTATCGTTGAAGGCTTCATTTCCATTGACACCCGCCAATTGCTTAACGCCTCATTGTCTTTATGTAAATGCGGTTTAACTCGATAGCCACCATTAGCCGGAACAGCAAACATGACTGCCACTTGCAGGGGTGTTGCCTGAGTAAATCCCTGACCAATGGACATATTCACGGTATCTCCCACTGTCCATTCCCAGTTGAAGCGCTCCCGCTTCCAGGTATCATCCGCAATCAAACCGGCAGCTTCTTCAGACAACTCAATTCCCGTGGGTTGACCAAATCCATAGTTTCTTGCCCATTTAATCAGAGTCGGTCCACCTACCCCTTTGCCAATTTGACCATGAAACGTATTACTACTCCACGCCATAGCTTGCTGGTATCCCAAGGGGCCAAAACCGGCACGGTTCCATTCGCCAAAGGATGTACCCCCAACATTCAGGGCGGCAAAGGTGGGCAACACGGTACCTGGTCCAAATTTCCCTGACTCCATACCCGCTGTTTGGGTCACCACCTTAAACGTACTCGCCGGGGGAAATCCGCGCATCGCCCGATTGACAAAGGGATTTCCTTTCCCCTGCAATTGCTTCCACATATCTGGAGTAATCCGGCTTGAGAAAATGTTGGGATCGAATG
Organism: Coleofasciculus sp. E2-BRE-01; assembly: GCF_040221695.1. Taxonomy (NCBI): domain Bacteria; kingdom Bacillati; phylum Cyanobacteriota; class Cyanophyceae; order Coleofasciculales; family Coleofasciculaceae; genus Coleofasciculus; species Coleofasciculus sp. E2-BRE-01. Next base: position 65,844 of record NZ_JAVKEA010000217.1, read on the forward strand.
TAGGGCGGCTAACCATGGCTAAAACCGCTCCATTTCTGGGATCAAGGGCGACAATAGCACCCTTTTGATTGCCCAATGCGGCTTCGGCTGCCTTCTGGGTCTTTAAATCAAGGGTAATTTGCAGGTCTTTACCTGATTTTGCCTCTTTCTCACCCAGAATCCTCAGAACTCGACCTGCACCATCAACCTCCACTTGCTGACCGCCCCATTCTCCTCGCAGGGTTGGTTCAAAGGCTTCTTCAACCCCCATCTTCCCAGCAACATCGCCCATGCGATATCCTTCAGCGCGACGTTGTCCTAGTTCTTGATCATTCAGTTCCCCGGTATATCCCAAAACGTGAGCACCTACATCCCCATTGGGATAGTCCCTTACCGCTTCGATATCCACCTCGATGCCATCCAGTTGATGGCTATACTCCTGTAAAGCGGTGATTTGGGCAGGTGAAAGCCCCCGTTCAATTCGGATCAGCGAGGGTGAATCAAAGCCAGCCCGTTCGACTCGTTTTTGAATCTCATCTTCGGGAAGATCTAACAGTTGGGATAGACGTTGGCGCGTTTGGGGCCATTCATCTTTTTTCAGCGCCACGGGCCATAAGAACACTGAATGAGACAAGCGAGAGCTGGCAAGCACTTTGCCCTGGCGATCGAAAATATTGCCCCGCACTGGTTGCTTCGGCACCAGCCGAATCCGGTTATTTTCAGCCAGTTGTCGGTTACGTTCTCCCTGAACCAACTGTAAGTACGCCAAACGAGAACCCATTGCCCCGACTAGGAACAAACTGACAATCAGCATGACAATGACCGATTGGTAATTGCGTCCAACGGTACGGGGTGTCGTTTGGCGACCTCCGGAATAGGGCTGAATCACGGTCATAGTAAACGGCTTCTCAACTCTCTTTAGTAGTTTGTACTCAGTCTAGTGTTGATTGTGACGCTTTTTTCACAGAAGTGGCTTATCTGTGCCAAACTAGGTCGTTAACCCAGTCGCATCAAGGTGAAATAATAGCGCATCCTTTCCTCGAATGCATTTTTAGCGGGTCAATTCTTTGAAGCCACCCCGCCAGGTTAGTAGACAGATAAAATAGACCCAAGTATAAAAAAAAGGATTAACGAATTCACATTGGATCGGGTTTCATTGGTTAAATCAGGGCGACTTTGCGCTAGTGAATGAATTATTATGTTTCAACCTTCCGTTAAAGACCAACGCGCTCCGGATGCTACGGCTGAGCTTGATGTTGAACTCCGCAAGGTTTTCAAGGTTTTCAATGGCGAGACCGCGGTTCGGGGAATTGACTTGAAGATCCGACGGGGAGAATTTTTTAGCATTCTCGGTCCATCGGGTTGCGGTAAAACGACTACCCTGCGCTTAGTGGCAGGATTTGAGTCTCCGTCTGCAGGTGAGGTTTTGATTCAAGGGCAACCCATGAATCACATACCTCCTCACCGCCGACCTGTCAATACGGTATTTCAAAGTTATGCTTTATTCAATCACCTGACGGTTGCGGAAAATGTCGCCTTCGGGTTGCGACTGAAAAAGCTCAAGGGGACAGACGTTGAGGAGCGAGTCAAACAAGCCCTCAAACAGGTGCAAATGGAAACTTATAGCAATCGATTTCCCGCTCAACTGTCTGGAGGACAACAACAACGGGTAGCATTAGCACGAGCCTTGGTGAATCGTCCTACTGTTCTATTGTTGGATGAACCCTTGGGGGCGTTAGATTTTAAGCTTCGCAAAGAAATGCAGGTGGAACTCTCCAACTTGCATCAGGATTTGGGGTTAACCTTTATTATGGTGACCCACGACCAAGAAGAAGCCTTGAGCCTGTCTGATCGGATTGCCGTGATGGAGGCGGGGAAGATTGAACAAGTGGGCAACCCCACTGAAATCTACGAACGTCCCCGTACCCCCTTTGTTGCTGATTTTATCGGTGATACGAATCTGTTTAAGGGTCGCCTGCACGCTGCCGATTCCTCTACGCTACAAATTATCACGTCCAGCGGTTTGGAGCTGGTTGTGCAATCCTCTGACGCCAAAGAATGGGCGAGTAACTCTAAGGAAATGGTGGTTAGCGTGCGTCCGGAGAAAATTCGCTTGAGTCTTTCACCACCCAACTCAACCGTGAATTGCTTTGAAGGTCGTCTCAAACATGTTATGTATCTGGGAACTCACGTTCACTTGGTCGTGGAACTCCTAACCGGCGATCGCCTGACGGTTATGCTGCCGAATAATGCTATGAACAAGCTACCCGAACCCCATACCTCAGTGTATGCCCGTTGGGCAACGACCGATTGTATCGCGTTAGAGGAGTAATCACCATGGCACAATCAGGAGTCAGGTTGTTTTTAGCTGAATTGGAGTCGCACTGTAACTCGAGTGCGATCGCGACGTTCCTCAATAGTGATGGAGAGTCGTTTGCCATTGACCTTAATCGTCAGGGACATAAGGTAACGTATGGAACAGATTTGGATATCAAGGAATTCTTTGTCGCTAAACTTTTGGGGGGATGTCAACCTCATGGTTCGTTGATCCTGCGTTCGTTTACGCCGGATATTGACGAATTTACCCAGTTACCCATTAAAGAATTACGCGGCTATGTCCTACAAGGGACGGGAAATGATCTGGAATTTGAGAAACTTCCCCCCAAGGTCATGTTTGCCTGTCACAACACCGATGCCGAAACTGGGGAACCTTTACCCCTAGAACAATCTGTCCGCTATTGCTAAAGTTGTTGTTCGTCCTTTGTCATTCGTCATTTGTCCTTACGTTAGGGAACAGGGAACACCTCGACTTACCTCGACTTACTTCGGCTTCGCTCAGTAACACGCTCGGTAACACGCTCGGTGTGTCACAGGGAACAGGAAACAGAGAATTCTTAGTTGTCCTTGGTGGTTGACCAATGACTATTAATGACTGGTTGCTAATAGCGTTAAAGCAATGACCAACGACCAATGACCAATGACCAATGACCAATGACCAATGACCAATGACCAATGACCAATGACCAATGACCAATGACCAATGACCAATGACCAATGACCAATGACCAATGACCAATGACCAATGACCAATGACTAATCAGCCAAGATCCCGAAAACGACCAAACCGCCGTCAGTTTTTACAAGCGGCGGCTTCAACCTTACCCTGGCTAGCGCTGTCAGGGTGTGGCTGGAGACTGGCGAATGTACGTCCGGCGGCGGGGAGTCAAGATGATGCCAATCTGTTATACATTTACACTTGGGCTGGCTATACTGACCAAGATTTGTTAGACCGTTTTGAGGAAGAAACCGGGATCAGAGCGATCGCGGATGTCTATGATTCTAATGAAGCGATGCTGGCTCGATTGCAAGCGGGTGGTGGGGGCGCTTATAGCATCATTTATCCTTCGGAGTACATGGTGCAAAAGATGATCACGATGGGGATGTTGCTAGAACTCGACCAACCCCGCATCGAGGGTCTATATCGGTTGTTTCCCCGTTTTCAGCAAGCCGACTATGATCCGGGAAATAGCCACTCCGTTCCCGTCAGTTGGGGAACTACCGGCTTGGTTTACAATACCCAGCAAGTTCAACCCCCGCCAGAGGATTGGGATTATCTGTGGGTGTATCAGCAGCAGTTGGCAAAACGGATGACGTTGGTCAATGATGTGCGAGAAGTTATGGGTGCGGCGTTGAAAAAGTTGGGGTATTCTTACAATTCCACCAACGTGGAACATATTCAAGCGGCATATCAAGCTTTGATGGACTTAAAACCTGCGATCGCGTCTTTTACGTCTGATGCTTGGCGTCCCCAGATTCTCAGCGGAGATTTAAAGATTGCCATGTGTTATTCGTCCGATGCCACGGAAATCATGCCAGAAAATGAAGATTTACGCTATGTGCTTCCAGAAAGTGGTTCTTCTCTCTGGATTGATACCCTAGCCATTCCCCAAACCGCTCCCAATGTGGAGGGCGCTTATGCTTGGATTAATTTTATGTTGCAGCCGGATGTCGCCGCACGTATCGTGGAACGCCTAAGTTTTGCGACGCCCAATAAAGCTGCTTATAATCTTTTACCGCCTGACCTGAAAAATGATACCAGTCTATTTCCTCCAGAAGAAGCCCTGGAACGGTGCGAAAATTTGGAACCGTTAGGAGAAGTTGAAGCCGTCTATGACCGCTATTGGACGAAATTGACCAGCTCTTAAATGCTGGCTATGTCAATAATTCATAATTAATACTTATACCGTGTCTACCGACAAAAAAGTTTCCCCCACCTCCTTACCCAATCCCGCAGCCACAGATCATAAGGCTGAATCCTCATTTATCGAAGAACCCACCCGTTCTCGACGCCAGTGGTTAGAACCCTTGGCGTTATTAGGACCGGCTGGACTGTGGCTGTTTTTATTGTTGGTTTTACCCACTCTGATCATCTTTGAGTTGAGCTTGGTTCCTGATATTAAACCAGGGGATATTGTTAACCCGTCGGGACTGGATAACTATCTGCGCGTCTTTGAACCAATCAATCTGCAGGTGATGGGGCGATCCGTGTTTTTTGCAGTAGGTACGATGGCGATTTGTCTGGTGTTGGGGTTCCCGGTAGCCTACTGGATTGCTCAGATGGCACCGAAGCGCTGGCAGAATTTACTCCTGTTAGGGTTTATCCTACCCAATTTTACCTCCTCCCTGTTGCGCTCTTATGCCTGGATTACGATTTTGCGACCCACCGGGGTACTCAATAGCATTTTAACCTCGATTGGTTTACCCGCGTTGGAACTCTTAAATACCAGTTCGGCGGTATTAATTGGTATGGCGTATAGTTATTTACCGTACATGGTATTGATTCTCTATGCGTCCTTAGAGAAATTAGATCGGCGTTTATTGGAAGCGGCGGCGGATTTGGGTGCTAATCCGGTGCAAACGTTCTGGAAGGTAACTATACCCCAAACCTTTTCCGGTATTGCGGCGGGTTCGATTCTGGTGTTTATTACCGCTTTGGGGGATTTCGTTGATCCGGAGTTGTTAGGGGGGGCTTCCAGCATGACGGTATCCCGTCTCATTTACAACCAGTTTCTGGGCGCAACCCAAAACTGGGGATTTGGTTCAGCGCTGAGTATGGTGTTAATTTTTGCCGTGAGTATTGCGATCGCGCTTTTAATTAAGTACGGGGATATGGAACCGCAACGCTAGTTCGTTCTTTGTTGGCTAATATTCAGCCAGTACGTTTTCGCTTTTCTCCCCAAGAAAATTGCTATTTGTAACAACTCCTAAACTTTGGTAAATACGGTTTGGCAGCCAGGGAGAACCATGTTACTTTGAATATGGAGATCGTCCTCCAGAGACAATAACTGGAGAAAAACCAACGAAGAGTCAGAGGTGATGACGATCATCCCCAATCTTTGGCTCTGCCACAGAAGTAACCAACCTAGCGTAGCCTTAAGGGGTTAGATTCGGTGAAAACCGAAACCCAACTCAAGTCCAGAAAGACACATTTATGCGGGTCAATAAGCGGTGAACCTGTGGAATTTGTAAACATTAGTAAGCTCAGCTTAAAACCTGAAAAATTAACGGCTTGAAAAGTCTTAATAGAACGATCAAATGGGTCTAACCAAAGAGATTAGACCCATTTGATTATGATTGACTTGTAGGGGCGGGTTTAGCCGTTTAATTTGGTTATCTACCGATAACCTCTCAACAAAACCCGCCCTGTGTCATCAACAGGAGATATACGTTTACCGAACACTAATGGGTTCAGTCGGTTGATTCAAACCCCGTTCTGCCAGCACCGTATTTTCGAGAACCGTAAGCGCTTGCTTGTATTGGGGATCTTCGATTGTGGCACGTAACATCGGTTGTGTAACCAAACGCCGCTGTTGAGCGCGAGTTAAATCAATTTTCACATCAGGGCTAATTCCTTTGTGATTAATATCAATCCCACTGGGAGGATAGTAGCGGGAAATCGTAACCGCTAAACCTGAACCATCAGATAAAGAATGGACAGACTGCACAACAGCTTTACCAAACGTCGTCGAACCGACAACCCTCGCCCGTTTATTATCCTTCAGCGCACCCGCTAGAATTTCACTGGCGCTAGCTGAATAGCCATCAACTAAAACAACCAGGGGAAGCTGAGTTAGTGCGCTTTGGTTGGCAGAAAACTTTTGTTCTCCACCTTTGCGATCAATGGTGTGGACAATCTCACCCTCATCGAGCCACATCCGGGCAATTTCAATACTGGCGTACAATAATCCACCAGGATTACCACGCAAATCTAAAACATAACCATTCACATCTTGGCTATTCAGATTGCGAATTGCCCGTTGCATTTGTTCAGGTGCGTGGGAACTAAATTCATCAATGCTGATATAACCCACCCGCATTTGACCTTCCTGCTTGAGGGTATAGTGTACAGACGGTAGCTCAATCTGAGCGCGGGTTAGGGTGACATCAAACTGATTTTGCCCTTGACGAGATATTTTCAGAGTGACGGATGAGCCAACTTCTCCGCGAATTAACGCCGAGGCTTCTTCCGCACTCATTCCTTGAGTGGATTTGCCATCAATGGCGATAATTTTGTCTCCAGATTTAAGTTCGGCTTTGAATGCTGGTGAATTTTCAATCGGCTCAATAATAACCAGCTTCTGGGTTTTCTCATCCACACCCATGCGAATCCCGACGCCAGACAGTTCACCTGCTGTTTGATCCGTTAAGGCTTTGAATTGTTCGGGTTCTAAAAAGCGAGTGTAGGGATCACCGATGGGTTCTAGGGCGTCGCGAATGGCTTTGTAGGCTTGTTCGGAAGACGTATAATTGCGATTGAGTAGCTGTTGACGGGTCGCTTGCCAATCCACTTGATTGAACGAGGGATCAACGTATTCCTGATTAACAAGTTGCCAAACTTCATCAACAACCGTCTTGGGACTATCCTCAAGCGCCGCAAAGACGGAGCGATTACTGCCAATTGGGGCTAACCATGATAATGTGGCTGTTGTTGCGATCGCACCCGTTACGAGGATGCTTTTCAGCCAAGGGAAGGTTTTAGAATATTGATTCATGGGAAATACGTCGAACAGACTATGGGTTGGTTTAAAGCGGACAGTCAAAGCGTACCCAGTCGTTAGCTGCAATCATTAGCATTCCGTTACATAAGACTTACCCAAAGTTACCTACAGGCGGACATCTTTGGAACTTACTTCCTGTTTCATCCTGGTGGTGACGGCACTCGACCAGTCCACAGGCTAACACCACCTAACTGGCGGCTATCTCTTTGACCTACCTATCTTTGACCTACTTAACTGTGGTTTTTGGCTAGATAGGTCTACCAATAAAGTATACATACTTGCGGTGGTAACCTTCATCAAGACAAGTCTCTCCGCAGTTTTGGGTAACAATGGGTAGAGGTGTCCAAGGACTTAGTTCAAGTTACTCACCTTGAGTAGGGATAGCATGGTTCTGGCGGCATCGAATCCGTCTATTACTACTATACTCAACTTATCTGGCTAATTTCCAGAAAATTTGTGCCAGTTGACCTATTGTCCTGGTGATGAAGACAATGGCTTCGCCTCGGACAGTCAGAGTGAATCAAGTGGTAAGCCTCAGTGAGACGATTGATAACACGCCATTGGCTACGGGTTGCGCGTTGGCTACTGTCTAAGCAACGACTACGCTGGTTAGGCTTAGGGCTATTGAGCCTAGTCGTTATTCTTAGTATAGGGTTACTTGCAAATATCTTCAGATTGTCGGCAGGAGCCGCTGCACCTGTAGATACATTCTTTGTTTTGGGGGGAAGTATTCGCCGGGAGGTTTATGTGGCTCAGTTAGTGAAAAACTATCCCCAAACTCCGATTTTGATTTCTCAAGGCTCTGATGAACCCTGTATTTTGCTCATATTCCAAAAGTATAACGCGCCCATGGGTCAAGTTTGGTTAGAAAAATGTGCGGATTCCACGTTTGGTAATTTCTACTTCGGGATTCCGATTTTACGGCAGTGGGGGGTACGTCATGTTCAGTTAATTACCTCTCCCACCCATTTACCACGAGCGGGGTGGATGGCGCAAATTCTGTTGGGAGCAAATGGGATTTGGGTTGATGTGGATACGGTGCAGGAACAGGGAATTCCGGGGAATCAGGAATCCTGGTGGAAGACGGGACTAGATGTGACGCGCAGTCTGGTTTGGGCGCTGTTGAGTCAGGGAATTCAGCCCCACTGTTCCGAGGTTACGCCACTGACTGAGGTTGATTTAGATGCTTGGCAAAAGTCAGGCTTTGATTGTGAGTATCAAGGGTGGTTGAAGCTGGATTATTGATTAGCGAAGCGCTGATGTCTAAAAAATAGCTGGCTATCACCGTAGTAGGATGTCACAAATTCCGAGGTGGTTTCCAGATATCCGATAAGTTGGGCGTTTTGGCGATAACTTGGCTCGTCTATGATGTCAGCTTTCTGGTCAGCGTTTTCGTCTCCTACGTTTTGGGGAACAACGGCATATAGGGAAAATAAACGGGTTCCAGCCGGAATCGTGGCTAGATCATCTCTGAAATCATGGGGCGGCTGTTCAGGAAATTGAATAGTGGGATTGGGAGCGAGAAAAAGGCGATAGGGATAAAAGGGATCAGGTTCTGGATGACCCGTTTGGTCGATTTGGGCAAAGCCTTGCAAATAGAGTTTGCGGGGAAATTTGCTGACGCGGCGGAAGATTAAATTGATGAATTTAGGACCTAAATCATTTTCTGCGGGAACGATATTAGACAATTCCTTGGCAAAGAAATTATAGTTATTGCCTTGACCGCTAAGGGAAACCAACGCTGAGACATTTTCCGAGGGTTGACCGTCCACCAAAAGCTTGAGGGCTAACCCTGGAGCAAATCCGCGATCGCTGGGATCACCGGTGAGTGATAATCGTAGCAGACCGTAGTCAGCACCTTTAAATAAACCAGTAAACGGACTATTCGGGGTTGGGATCAACTTAACCTTAGCAACACTGGCGTGGGCGTGAATGGCTTTGTTCCATTTGCGGGGCGCTTCATCAGATAAGCGATCCATTTTGATGCTTAAAAAGGTAAAGAATAAACCGATAACGTCAATTTTTTTCAGTGGCGGTAGGGTATCGTAGCGGGATGCTAAAATTCTTTGCTGCCACATCAAGTCCTGCTTTTTGGCAGCAGTCCAGGATTCATAGTCGCTAGGTAGGGGTTCTAGATTGTGGGCATTATGCCAAAATTTTTGTAGATTTTTCATGGGCGTGACTGGGTGAGAAAGTATGTCGATTTATTGTGATTTTTGCTTAACACTTCATCCTTCATCTCTCAAATTTATGGGTTAAATCCATTAGCCTTTGCTTGGGAGCTAACCACCCATACTCCCCATGGAACAAAAAGCGAAGCATCCTCTGGTTTCCCTCTTTTGAAGGGGGACGAAAGGGGGATCAACAAGGGAAGAGGGAGATCTAAAAAGGGAAGAGGGGGATCTATAAGGGGCGTTGTAACCCCTCACACCTCCGCCGCAACGCTTCGCTAGTTACTATTACCTGTTGCCCATTGCCTATCCCCTGTTCCCTATTCCCCAATCTCAACAATTAATACCCCGAAACACCGACTTTACGCCAGGGGGCAAAGGCATTTTGTACACCAAATAAAGCGGGGCTGACGGTGGGGTAATGGCGGCGTAAGACACTTAACATACTGTTGTTGTCAATCCAATCTAAACCCCATTGAGTGTAGACTTCGGCGGTGTAGTCTTTGGTGAAGAAGCGATCGCTCTTGAGTCGTCGGGATGCCATTAGGATAAAGATACGGAAAGCTGTATCACTGAAGCCAAACCCGGCGGGTGGGTTTTCAGCAAACATACCCACCATTAAGTCAACGCTGTTGATGTCGTTGTTGTAAACGTCCCGGAGTTCCTTTGCCCATTGCGGGTTCTCGGTGATGTCCTCAAAGGTTTTGACTCGTTCACGACCAATGAGTTCACGAAATTTATTATAACGGGGAACGCCGCGTTCGCGATCGCGTAATATATCGACAGCCGCTAAATCGAAGACTTCGCCGTTATCCCGGACTAATTGCTGTAGGAAACGTGGGTAGTTATGTAAGGTAATCGCCCCAGGATGAGTAATGCCAAAGGAGTAGAATAAATCGGGCATACCTACTTTATCGACTAGATTCCGACTGCGATTTCCTGATACTTCAAATAGATTTTCGGTAAATCGCAATTCTCCGTTTTCCAGAGAGTAAAATTCAAACTCATCTGGCATTAAGGGATGCATCCGATAGACGGAGACAAATTCTTCGGTGAGATAGTAGGGGGCAGTATGATGATCTGTAGCTGATCCGACAATACCACTGAGGAGTTCCCCCTCTCCGATGCGCCCAAATAATCGTTTAACATGTTGACCCAATAATCCCCACCAGTTGGCATTCATGGCGATTTCTAAGGCGGGATGTCCCAGGATGGCAGGCGTCCATTCAACGGTGTGGATTTTGGCGAGTAAGGCGGCGTTAATTAGTCGGGCGTGGTTGAACAGATCATCGTCTGTCCAGTCGGGATATTCGTTTTTGAGATGATCGCAAATCGTATTGTGTTCTTTGACGAATAGAGTATGTAACATACTCAAACCCACCCACCAGTTCTCATCAAAACCAACGAGATCGACACCATTTTCGGGGTTGATGGGTAATAATTCATTCTCGCCGATAATTAGCTTGCCATCGACATGAGTCCGCAGCTTATTAATGGTTTCCTTGTCACTGCCATAAATTTGCGACGCATCCCACCAGTGAGTAACTCGGTTAATAAAGGTAGGTGGATTTTTGGTATCTTCGTCGGGGCGAGTTGAGTCGGGTAACGTTGCGCCTACTTCTAGCGGTCGATAGTCTTGGGGCCACGGATCGTCTGCTTCGAGAGGAATCTCAATTTTCTTGTCTAATGTACCTCCATGGGCGAACCAGTCATGGGTTTGAAATTGAATCCAAGAGGCGGCATGTAGGTTTAATGTGCTAGCGGGTACAAATTCATCCCGCGTCAGTAGTTTGCGGCTAATTGTACGCGGATTGGGTTCGAGTAAATTCTTTTGGTCAGGGTGAGTATATTGGAGGGGAACATTGCGTCCAAAACGGGAACCCGCCCGACCCATTTCTGGCTGTTCCAGGTCATTAAAACTCCCGTCTGCTGTGCGAATCTTGAGATGGTCACCCTCTGGACTAGGTGTTGGTTGCGTCCCCTCACCTTGGGTCGGTAATTTTGCGGTATCATGTAGATTTTCTTCCCGCAGTCGGTTCCGGAACTTGAATAACTTGACTAATGCCAGGGGAACGGGGAATTGATGCCAAGGTTTTTGCTGACCTCGACCTGATTTAGATGATTTAGCCATGGTGTTAATTCCTTTTATTTGGATACAATATTTAACAATTCTGTCAAACCGCAATCGGAACTAAAATCAATACTATTCATAGTAAATCTCTATCTTATTTCCGACAAGCCCTTTCAGCAAATTTCCTGAATTAATCTCAACTATCCCCAATTTATCTCAATTTTTGTTCACTCCTAGAATGTTGGGGCAACCGAGGCAGTAATGGATTGCTAGTTTTAATGATTCGGGAAAACTAATGGAGCTGAAAACCTTGCCAAGTAAGAATTCCTTGTCCCTACCTACTTGTCTTATGGTGCTAACACCCCTCAGCCCATTCGCCACAAAATCTGGATGCTTTTAACAAAACTTAAAATACCTCGCCATTTTTTTCAGGAGTTGCCATAATCAAAAAATTAGAATATTCTGGACTTTTGTCGCCATCTGACAAAAAGACATAGCTACGAATCAAGTCCGGAAATGCCAACATAAGTAGGTTGGTGGAAATAAACTCAACCTTATGAAGTTATGTTAACAAGCCTCAAACCTTTACAAATGACAAATGACAAATAACAAATGACGAATGACGAATGACATGACAAATGACAACGATATCATTTTTCAACCGCTAACATTCCGAAACCTCACCGTCAGTAATCGCATCTTTCGCTCGAATATTTCCGGCAGATTCGATAACTATGACGGTTCCGGAAACCAAGTCCGAATTAATTGGGAACAGAAGTTTGCCCAGGGAGGCGTCGGCGCAATTATTTCATCGTTTACGCCAGTACAAATTCGCGGACGAATCCTGCCAAACTATGCCACAATTGACCGAGATGACCGCATTCCATTCTGGCGTAAACTTGGTGAGGTGGTGCATGAATACGACTGTAAATTTATCATGCAACTGAGCCATTCTGGGCGTCAGCAGGATGTGAGTGGCGTAGAAAACCTTAATTTAAAAGCCCTCAGTTCAACCAGTATCACAGAATCGTTTCATGGTTTTGAATGCCAAGCCATGACCAAGGCTGAGATTCAAGAAACAGTTCAGGCGTTTGCGGCGGGGGCGAGACGGGCGCGAGAGGCGGGACTGGATGGCGTGGAACTGCATAGTGCTAATGGTTATTTAATTACCCAATTTCTCAGTTCTGGGATTAATGACCGCAACGATGAATATGGGGGATTATTAGAAAATCGCGCTCGCTTTTTGTTGGAGATTATTAAAGCCATTCGTCAGGAAGTGGGTGATGATTTTCACCTCCAAGCTAAGATTAGTGCGGTGGAGTATAATAATGCCGTGATTCCGTGGGAAAAGCCAGGGAATACGCTAGAGGATTCGATTCAAGTCTGTCAGTGGATGGAAGCGGCTGGAGTAGATGCCATTCATGTTTCTACGGGGAGTATATTTCCTCATCCCTTGAACCCTCCGGGTGAATTTCCCCGCATCGAGGCGATGCGCTGGTATGATTTGATGTTATCCAGTGGAATTCATACCTTTCGCAACTATTTATTATTTCGGTTTCCCCTGTTCTATCCAATTTTCTTATTCTTATGGAATCGGGTTCAGAAACAGACCCAAGACCAACCGATTCAGGGAGTAGAGGTAAAAGCCCAGGCTTTAAATGAGTCGTTCCAGAAGTTCGTGAGTTCTGAACAGATGCAGGAACTTCTACAAAAGTATCAGGGGGTTAGCCTTAATCACGCGGCTGAGATTAAAAAGCAGGTGAATATTCCAGTGATATGTACTGGAGGCTTTCAACAGGCGTCCTATATTCGTCGGGCTATTCAGGAGAACTTCTGTGATGCGGTGAGTATTGCCCGCCCCTTGGTGGCGAATAATGACCTAGTGCATCAGTTTAAGGCAGGAAAAGACTTGCCTGAACGCCCTTGTACTTACTGCAACAAATGTTTGCTTAATGCCTTAGAAAATCCCCTGGGTTGTTATGAGTTAAGTCGCTATAATAATTCCGAGGAAATGATTGCCGAAATTATGACTGTGTTTGACACTGCAGCATTTTGATGACGGGAATAGGGGAGAGACGTGGGCGGATTTATTAACATTAGAGTGACAACAAAAAATAATAAGAAAAAACAACTGCCTCTACTGGCGTGACCCAACTAAAATGGTTCAATAGATTGGCTTCGTAGTGAGGGCTGAAGCCCTCTTTAGCTGACATTAAGCTTTAAAGGCAGAATAGCTTAAATCACCAATTACCAATTACTAATTATTAATTATGAAAGAATCAACGCCATTAAAGTCAAAAAGCAATACTTTTAAGAAACTATTGATTGTGATTGCGGGAGTTATACTCGCTACAATTATTGGTTTAGTTTCTCCCCGATTCTTAAATAATCCTGTCGATTATGCTGATATTAACAATCACTTTAAATATGGTTCAATTGGCAGTGAACCAGAAAATGGAGTACCTTACTGGATTTGGAAAGTTTTACCCGCCGTATTTCCTGACAAATTACCCGGTGAAGGCTATCAATCGTTAGGCTTTCTTTACGAACCCGGAAAAGACCGCCCGATTGGGTTTTCTCAGCGTCGCGTTTTGATTAACCGCGTTGGCTTAAATTGTGCGATTTGTCATGTGGGTTCACTGCGGGATACGCCTGAAAGTGAACCTCAAATTATCCCCACGATGCCCTCAAATACGGTTAATCTACAAGGGTATATTCAGTTTCTAGGCAAAACGGCGTTGGATGAACGATTCACTCCTAATCGAATCCTAGCCGAAATTGACGCCCAAGGGGGAACTTTTAATCCGATTCAGAAGCTGATTTATCGTTATCTGGTTATTCCCCAAACTCGCGATGCGTTGATTACTCAAGCAAGTCAACTGGCTTTTTTAAATGAACAACCGGATTGGGGTCCAGGACGGGTGGATACATTTAATCCTTATAAATCAATTCAATTTAGCTTCCCCATGGATGAGTTGGAAGAAGATGAAAAAATTGGCACGGCGGATTTACCCTCTATCTGGAATCAAAAACCCCGTGAAGGATTGCAACTGCATTGGGATGGGGATAATAAATCGGTTCATGAACGTAATTTAAGTGCGGCGTTGGGTGCAGGGGTGACACCAGTTACAGCAGATTTGGAACGAATTAAACGGATTGAAGATTGGTTGTGGGAACTTCCTCCTCCGGCTTATCCGTACCCGATTAATCAGGAATTAGCAGCTAAGGGTCAGCCCATTTATCAAAATAATTGTGCCAGTTGTCACGCCTTTGGCGGGGCGAAGGTTGGTAAAGTGACGCCGATTGGGAAAATCGGTACTGACCCGCATCGGTTAGATTCTTATACCTACGAGTTACTGTCTAATCAAAATACCCTGTTTCTAGGGACGCCGGAACGGTTCAAGAACTTCCGTAAGACTAATGGTTATGCCAATATGCCATTAGATGGAATCTGGTTGCGATCGCCTTATTTGCACAATGGGTCTGTACCGACGCTACGAGACTTGTTAGAGGCTCCAGACAACCGTCCTCAAGTATTCTATCGCGGGTATGATGTGTTTGATCAAGAGAATGTTGGTTTTGTCTCAACGGTTGCCCAAGAGAAGGGGACGCCGTATTTTAAGTTTGACACGACCGTACCTGGCAATAGTAACAGGGGTCATCTGTATGGCGTCGAACTTTCGTCGGAGGATAAAACCGCATTGGTTGAGTATCTGAAAACACTTTAAGTTTTTTAGAATCAGGAGCAAAAATCATGAATGCTTATGCAAAATGGTTTAGTCGCATGGTCTGGTTAGGTATTGTGGTGAATATGTTTTTTGTGATTCCCCTTTGCTTTTTTCCAGACGTTTTGCTTTCGCTATTAAAGATGCAAATACCCGTGCCAATTATCTGGGTACGGGCGGCTGGACTCTTACTACTGGAACTAAGTATTTTGTATATTCCGGGAGCAATTGATCCTTATCGCTACAAAGCAACCGCTTGGATGTCAGTGGTCGTCACACGCGGCGCAGGGGCTACCTTTTTTCTGAGTGCTGTTTTGTTCTTTGGGCAAGCGTTAGGATTTCTTACAATTGCTTTAGTTGATGCATTCTTCATGATTGTCCAAGGAACTTTGTTATTCTTAGCGATGAAGACTCAACAACCTGAAATGTCGGAAACCGTTCAAGAGTTTTCCTAAATCGGTCATTTTTGCATAAGTTACATGGGTAGGGGCGACCCGCTGGCATTCCTTAACAATTGGAGTTCACTCAATTATAGCTGTCGCCATAAAGGTGGGAATATTTAAGGCTGAAACAAACCTGCATCCATAATAAATTGTCTGCTCTCTGCCTGAGCGCCTTCTGCCTTTTGCTATAGACAGGGTCGCCTTCTATTCTCTCAATTTGTCCTACTGGGATGCTTCCCCATACAGGTTTTTGATTAAACAGAATACGAATTAATTCAAGTCAACAAATAAAGGAACCATTTTATGGAAAGTACACCATCAAAAATTGGACGAACCATTACCGCGATCGCAATTATTTTAATATTGCTAATTGGTAGTGTCGGATATCTGGCGTGGTATAATCTTTTTCGCGAAGTAGATACCTATTACGAATCAGTAGAGGATCATTTTAAATACGGCTCAATTGGCAGCGAAAATGCCGAAGGTGTTCCCTATTGGATTTGGTTAGTATTACCTCGAATTTTTCCCGATAAACTCCCCAAGCCTGGTGGCTATACCTCTCTAGGAATTACTTGGGAAGAAGGACAAGAATTACCCGTTGGCTTTTCTAAAAAAATTATCGGCTTTCCTCGCCAAGGGATAACCTGTGCACTGTGTCATAGTGCCACCTATCGCCAAACCCCCAACGATAAACCAACGATTGTTCCCGGTGGACCCTCAAATAAATTTAATCTGCAAGGGTATATTCGCTTTCTCGGTGACTGTGCTACTGATCCTCGATTTAATGCAGACTATATTTTAGATGAAATTAGCTATAATTATGACCTGTCTTTGTTTGACAAATTACTCTATCGGTTTATTATCATTCCCCGCACCCGGAAAGAATTATTAGAACTTAAAGAAACCTTTACCTGGATGGAAGAACGACCTGATCAAGGACCCGGACGCATTGCCCCCTTTAATCCGGTGAAGTTTAGAGTTTTGGGGTTACCTGTCGATGATACAATTGGCAATTCCGATATGATGTCAATTTGGAATCAAAATCAACATGAAGGGTTTGCCTTACATTGGGATGGGTTAGAAACATCACTCACAGAAACTGTGAATACGGGAGCGATTGGTGATGGGGCGACGAAGGAGTCAATTAATATTGAGGGATTAAAGCGAGTGGAGGATTATATTCGTCAATTACCGTCGCCGAAATATCCGTACACCATTGACCAAGGTTTAGCGGCAAAAGGGAGTCAAATTTTTGAGAGTAACTGCGCCACTTGTCATGCTTATGGTGGCGAACGAACCGGAACCGTTATTCCTATTGATGAGATTGGCACAGACCGCTATCGTTTAGATATGTGGACGCAAGAAGCGGCTGATGCGTATAATGAGTTTGCCGAGGGGTATGATTGGGATTTTGATCAGCTTCGCAAAACTAATGGATATGTGGCGGTAGCGTTGGATGGGTTGTGGTTAAGAGCGCCCTATTTGCATAATGGTTCTGTCCCCTATTTAACGGATTTGTTGGAGATACCGGAGCAGCGGACGATGGTGTTTTACCGAGGATATGATGTGTATAATCCGGAAAAAGTAGGCTTTGTTGCTGAAGGCGTAGCGGCGGAGAAAGAGGGATTTAAATATGATACAAGGGTGACGGCAAATAGTAATCAAGGTCATGTTTATGGCACTGAGTTGGCGGCTGAGGATAAGTTGGCGTTGATTGAGTATTTGAAGATGCTGTAATGTTGTCATTTGTTCTTTGTCAACACATCCCTTAAAAAATGGTAAGATTTTGGCATAAGGGTAAAGCCGACAAACCTGCACTCCTGTACCCTTTATTTGTTAAGGGGTGATTATAAATCCCATGACTGACTCTAATAAAACACAACTAACGCTGCAAAAAATCCTGGATAGTCTGGATCATTTAAGGATGGATGAACTGCGAACGCTGCAAAAGGCGACAACTGAGCGAATTCAACGTCGTGTTGATGCTTTGGGTAAGCCACTACTGAGTGATTTAGTGGCAGGATTGGAATGGACTGAAGAGTATAAAGAGAATCCACCTATCTCAGATGCGCGACTCCAGGAAATTAAAGATGGGGCAAGACCAACTGATACGGAATTAGAGTATATTGCTGAAGGGTTGGAAATGGATACTGAGGAACTTTTGCAGATGCTGCGTTTTCGTCAAATTTGAAAGGCATTAAGCCGGGAACTCAAGTTCCAGCTCAAAGCTAAAACCCGTTAAAACGGGTTCATATTATGTCCGGTCAAACACCCCTAATAACAACGCATGAAACTTTTGTTATTACCGCATTAAAATTAGGGGCAATCGTCAGGACATGATTTCAAAGGCGTATCTAGGGCTTGCTGCACTCGTTAGGAAAGTAGACCAGATTTGGGTTTCAATCCATTTTGTCACCTAACAAGTGCAAGGTTTTGATACATAGACACTCTTGCATCTTAGGATTTTCGCCGACCTAAGCACCAAATTTTACCTCAACAGAGACTTGAAACCATTGCCCATTGCCCATTGCCCATTGCCTATTGCCTATTGCCTATTGCCTATTGCCTCTCCCCACCACAAAACTTATTCAGCAGACCCTATTTATACTGTTTCCCTGTTGCAGAAACACACTATTCAAACAGTTCTTTGTTGCTGCTTTTGTCAGGATTTAGGGTAAGTATTTAACCCAACATGATATTATTTGGGGCATCACCTTGCTCAGGAAAAACTAACATTCCATGAATGGTGGACAAGGGAACCTGATAAAAATAGTGACGCAAAAATTGTTCTTCTTCGACAGCCGATAAAAAGAGTTGAATGCTTTCTTTTGTGGTTGGATCGATCGCGTCTCCATCCCACTCCCCAATCGACCCACTGATTTGGATTGACCCGCCTTGGGGAGTTACCTGAAATCCTAACCCAGAAAGGGCGGTGAGTCCCCGATGTAAGGTGCGATCGCTTAATTCTAACTTGTCTTGCAATTGCCCTAGGGTAGCGGATTTCCCGGTGCGACTGAGGAATTTAGCGAGTCCGACTAATGTTTCCCAAACCTGGCGGGAGGAGAGTTGAGGTGGTGGCGGATACGCGATCGCTAATTTTCGTTCGCTTTGCATCGCCCGTCTAAACCAGAGTTGCAATTCATCCCAACTGGTGGGACATTCGCGAACGGTTAATGGATCAATGGGTTCAGGTGTGGGCGTTTCCCTTGGTTCGCCCACTAAGGCGGGTGGCGTCAAAGGATTGGACATCGACAGCAGGTTCTCGCTATCCTCCTGCATTCCATCGCGCCAATCTAAAATCAAATCCAGTTGACTGGGAAGATTAAACGAGGAAATCCTATCCCCCGATTGAACGGCGACTAAGCGCACTTCGGGACGTTTTTTAAAGTTATTATAGTCCAGTTCTACAATCGCATTACATCGACCTTTGGGAACTTCATCGCGATAATGTCCCCACCAGATACCTGGAAATCCCATACTTGTGGAATCATCCCAGATTTCTAATTCGGTTTTAATATATTGTACCTTTTTTCCCTTTAAGTCCTGGGTATTACGATTCCAAACTGATTCAAACCAACAGTTTTCAATTAGAAATTTTGGAACTGGATTTCCCATACCACAAGGTTCTAATAATTTAAGTTCCTGGAATAACGGTTTGCCTAAAGCCGCAACTGTTACGACAATATCAGCGGTAACAACTGGGGCTAAAAAGGCGTCTTGGGCGGCAAGTTGTTGGCGTAACTTTTGATTAATACCTTCGCTAAATAAGGGGATATTTTCTACAGGTAAACTTAACCCGGCGGCAAAGGGATGTCCGCCAAATCGGTGTAAGAGATGGTCTTGGGATTGGACTAATTCATACAAATCAATTCCATTCACTGAACGGGCAGAACCTCTGGCAATTGGCGAAGTGTTGAGTGTTGAACCTTCGCCACCCTCGTAGGGAACCTGGTTTTGAGGGTGTAGGGGCGGGTTTAGGGAATTTCGTTGCGCTATTGGTGATAACCTTTGTTCAAAACCCGCCCTAACAGAATGTTGAGTTAACTCTCCTTTCTCCTTTGTCTCCTCTGCACCTTCGCCACCCCACTCTTCACCTGTACTTAATAAAACTGTCGGGCGTCCATATTCCTGGGCAATTTGACCCGCGACTAAGCCTAAAACTCCCGCTGACCATTGGGGATCATCTAGGACAATAACACAGGTTGTGGAAAGGTCAAGTTGTGCCAGTTTCCGTTTAACTTGTTCCGTAATATCTTTCTGTAAGGACTTGCGGCGACTATTGGCTAATTCGGTTTCTAACGCTAAGGTTTGAGTATAGGCTTCATCGCGACGGGTTAATAATTCCACACAAAAAGACGCATCCCCCTGAATCCGACTGACTGCATTAATTCTTGGACCTAAGCCAAATGAAATATCCGTGGGGCGATCGCCACTGCGCTGACAGAGTTCTAAAAGTTTAGCTACACCGGGACGGGTGCAGGTTTTCAATTGTTGCTGTAGCGTTTGAATTCCCCGTTGGGCTAAATAGCGACAATCACCACTCAGTTGGACTAAATCAGCAATTAAACCAATTGCTACTAAATCTAATAAGTCCTCTAACGGTTGTTGGGGAATATCGGGTAATATTTGATACAGTGCCTCAACTAATTTATACGCTACCGCTACACCAGAGAGATGAAACAGGGGATGGGTTTCGGCAAAATAGCGGGGGTTAATAATCGAAACGACGTTCGGTCGCTCCTCTGGCAAGGTATGATGATCGGTAATAATAATGTCTATTCCTAACTGAGACGCATAGTCAATTTCGCTGAGATTTGTGCTGCCTGTATCGCAGGTGACAATCAGTTGAGTTCCTGATTCTGCCAGTTGATCAATTCCCGGACAATTCAAGCCGTGAGATTCCGTGAGACGATTGGGAATGTAATAGGTGAGGTGTTGATTCTGCGGCAAAAACTGCCCCAATCCGTCCCATAAAACGCTGGTTGCGGTAATCCCATCCGCGTCAAAGTCTCCCCAAATTGTCACCTTTTCCCGGTTATCCCGTGCTTGTTGCAATCGCTGTACTGCCCGTTTCATTTCCTGACCAAATTCAAAGGGACTCGCGGGTTGATATAAATCGGGATTAATAAATCCAGCTAATTGATTTAACTCCCGAATTCCGCGTTGCCATAATAATTGGGCGGCGTAATATCCTTCTGATGCGGGGGCGTAGGATTTAACCGCATCGAGGAACCATTGGGGAACATCTGGAGAGGGTTGAACGTGCCATTGGGGTTGAGGCATAAGTCGGAGGGGAAGACGGTTGAGGGTTCGACGGCGTGAGTTGAAAGAACGCCCGTATGAAAATCTTAGCTTGTTTTATGCTGGAAATAAGCGGTCACGCCTTAAAATTGGGTAAGTAGGTGGGGACAATTAATGTGAACGGTGGAGAACTCAACTTAATAGGCTTTTCAAGCAAAGAAAGTTTTAAAAAAGGCAGGCAGCGAAACTAAAAGACAAAAAAGGAATAGGGAAAAAGGTGCGAAAAATTGCTCATAGTAAATATCCTTTACTCAAGAAAAAGGGAAAACTTAATGAGAGCATACGAAGTATGGGCGAGGTCTTCTCGCCTAGTAGAATAAAGGTTTAAGGGTAACGAAACTTGCTCTGATTGAGACGCTTAAATTCAGGATGGGATCTATGGGATGGTTGGGAAGACGTGCGAGGAAACGACTACTATTTTTAGGATTAGCCTGGTTAACCGTTGTGGGGATAATCGCATCTTCTGTCGCCCTGGGAAATGCCTCGACTCTCCCCCAGCTAAACCAACCACAGAATTCTTATTTGGCTCAATCTCTTGATCCAGTAAGCCGATTCAGTCAAGGTAAAACTGACTATGATCGGGGACGCTTTGCTGATGCAGTACTGGCTTGGCAAGCGGCGGAACAGGTTTACCAACAAGCAGGCGATCGCACTAACCAGGCAATCAGTTTAAATTATCTGTCCCTTGCCTATCAACATCTGGGACAATGGGAACAGGCAAAGACGGCGATTGAGGAAAGTCTGAACCTCCTAACCACTCCCACCGATCCTGCACTCTTGGCACAAGTATTAAATACCAAAGGCAGTCTGCAATTGGCAACCGGACAATCGGAAGCCGCGTTACAAACCTGGAAAGCCGCCGAGACAGCTTACTCCCAGGCTGATGATGCTATCGGTGTATTGGGGTGTCAAATCAATCAGGCGCAAGCCTTACAAAGCTTGGGGATGTTTCGGCGATCGCAGCAAGTCTTAGAACGGGTACAGAAAGCCCTCACCCTACAGCCGGATTCGCTGATTAAAGCTACCGGATTACGCAGCCTAGGGATGGTTTGGCAAGCGATTGGGGAATTAGACGAGGCTCAAAACGTCCTCAAGCAAAGTTTAGCGATCGCGCAAATCCTCAATTCCCCTGCTGATATCAGCGCCGCTTTCTTGAATCTGGGAAATACAGCACGAGTGTTAGGTGATAGGGATGCGGCTATTACTTATTACCATAAAGCGGCAAAAACGGCAACCAATCCCTTAAACCAACTCGAAGCCCAACTCAACCAATTTAAGTTACTGATTAGTCAACAGCAGTTTAATCAAGCCCAAGATTTATTTACCCCAATTCAGCACAATCTCTCCCAATTATCTCCCAGTCGATATGCTATCTATGCTCAGGTGAATTGGGCAGAAAGTTTAATCGAACTCCTAGACAATCCAGCGGGATATTCTCCAGAATCTATCACATCAGAAGACATCGCTCAACTCCTCGCCCAAACCATTGCTCAAGCTAAAGCATTAAATGACATCCGCGCTGAATCCTTGGCTCTAGGAACTCTGGGAAAACTCTATAAAACCAACCAACAAGGGTTAGAAGCTCAACGTTTAATCCAACAAGCCCTATTCTTTTCCAAAACCATTAACGCCAGAGATATTTCCTATCAATGGCAATGGCAACTGACCCAACTTTATCAGCAAACTGGAGACCTGAACGCCGCGATTACGGCGAATCAAGACGCCTTTAATCTGCTACAATCGATTCGGGAAGATTTAGTCGCAATGAACCCCGATGTGCAGTTTTCGTTTCAAGAACAAATTGAACCCATCTACCGGAATTTAGTCCGTCTCTTGTTAGAACGTCCCTCACCCGATAATCTCAAGCAGGCGCGTAATGTGATTGAATCCCTACAGTTAGCCGAATTGGAGAACTACTTTCGTGCCTCCTGCTTAAATGCTAAAGCCGAGCAAATTGATTCCGTGATTGAGGACAGCGATACCCAAACGGCGGTAATTTATCCGATTATTTTACCTGACCGGATCGCGGTGATTCTTTCCTTACCTGGACAACCCTTAGAAACCTACAACACCGAGTTACCTCAAGCTGAGATTGAACAGACGGTGAATCAACTGCGACAGTCGATGAACATCGCCTATTCCAACCGCAAACGGCTGACGATATCTCAAACCATTTATGACTGGTTGATTCGACCAATAGAAACTCAGTTAGCTCAACAGGATATTAAAACTTTAGTCTTTGTTCTCGATGGTGTGTTGCGGAATGTACCAATGGCGGCACTTCATGATGGTCAACAGTATTTAATCGAGAAGTATAGCATTGCTTTAACACCAGGATTACAATTACTCGAACCGCGATCGCTAACTCAACTGCAACTGCGCTCTCTGACTGGCGGATTAAGTGAACCCCGTCTAGGATTTTCGGCGTTACCGGCTGTGAAAAATGAAATTGAACAAGTGAGTACAAATATTCCATCCAATGTTCTGTTAAATGAAGCCTTTACTAGCACCGCCTTAGAGAACAAAATTAACACACTTCCGGTGAGTGTGGTTCACCTAGCTACCCATGGTCAATTTAGTTCTAATCCGGAAGACACGTTTATTCTTACCTGGGATAAACGGTTTAATGCCAATACTCTATCTCAACTCCTTAAAGGTAGAAACCAAGACAATTTTCCCCCGATTGAACTCCTGGTTCTCAGTGCGTGTCAAACCGCAAATGGCGATCAACGAGCGGCGTTAGGATTAGCGGGATTAGCCGTGCGATCGGGAACCCGCAGTACCATTGGTACGTTATGGTCAGTCAAAGATCAATCAACGGCTCAGGCGATGATCCAACTGTATAATAATTTAACTAAACCTGATATTAATCGGGCTGAAGCCTTACGACAAGCTCAGTTATTTCTACTCCGGCAAAATAAATACAAACATCCCTACTACTGGGCACCTTTTATTTTGGTTGGCAATTGGTTGTAAGTTACTTAAGTAGGTGGGGACAATTAAAGTTAATGGTGGGGATCATCATTTGTCATTTGTCATTTGTCATTTGTCATTCGTTGATGGTTCATTGTTGATTGGTAATCCTCTTCCCCATCTCCCCCATCTCCCCCAGCTCCGCCAGTCCCTCTGTCTTCTGCCTTTTGGGGGATGCTATTTTGGCTAAATGTTATAATACGAGTTTTAGACAACTTCACAAATCCGGTGACAGCAATTTCGGAATGTCTTGCTGAAAAAAACAGTTAAATCTTCAGGCGGATAGAACTTCACTGAAACGGCTCTATTCCTAGAGTGACTGTATCAATTTTAGACTCCTCTATCAATTTTAGACTCATGAAACCCTTTCAATTTTTCAGTATAAACTGGCTGAGTTGGCATTTCCCCTTACTTCTAGTGTCCATCACACTATCTTTAGAATTGGCGATTGTTCCTCGTCTAGTTGCCCAAACTCAAGCTGTGAAAAACCCGAGTAATACTCAAGCACCTGTGCCACCTGGAGATGGCAGTCCCGATGATACAACAGGAGCAGGAACTCGTGATGGCGGTCATTGTACAAATGATAATGCCACGGAAGATGAACCCGGATTTTCGGTTCTAGTGCCAGTTGAAAATAAAACGATCGCGCAACGTCCTACATTCTCACTGTACATCCCGGAAACGGTAGCACAAAAGGTATTTTTTAGTTTAAAGAATGCTGAGAACGAAGAAGAGTATGATTACCAAACCATCATCACATTACCAACAACAGCCACAGGGAGTGAGTTTAGCTTCCCTTTACCAGAGGATGCACCTGATCTAAAAACAAACACGCCATATCAATGGTCTATTAGTTTAGTTTGTCAACAGTCACTTGATCCGAATGACCCGACTGTAACTGGCATAATTGAGCGCGTTGAATCTCAACAAATTACTGTAAATTAAGTTGTTGAGATGGGGCGGGTTTAGTTAAGTTATTGGTTTGTAGTAAAATGTTAGCTGTAAAACCCGCCCCTACACCCCTATTACCCTATTCCCTGTTAGGGAGACATTCTTCAATCAAGGCGTGATTGCTTTCGCGTTCGGACTTTTTCAGATATTCTAGGGCAATCCGTACCGCCGCCGGAGATGTTGGGTAGTCTTGGGCGAGTAACTCTAGAATGCGACGGAGTTGGAGTTTCTCGATTTGCTTGCTAGTAACCCAAGAAAGTGCGATCGCGGATAGAATTAATCCTAGGATTGGCGGAATCACAGGTATCCACCACCCCTGTAAGAAAGCGTTATAGGCGACGGAGACTAATACTAAACCCGCGATCGCAATTCCCAACGCCACCCTCTGAGGAGACTGCAACCGCCAACTTAATACTGTACCAATTAAAGACCATAGCAAAACCCAAAATCCCTCTTGAAATTCACTCCATGTCCGAATTAGGGGACGATTATCTAAAGCGGCACTCAAAATCTGGCTGGTTAAATTCGCATGAATTGTCACACCTGCCATCTCTTGAGGTGTGCGATACAAATTTCCACTGTAGGGTGTATAGAAAAAGTCTTTCAGGCTGGTTGCGATCGCGCCAATTAAAATAATCCGTCCGGTAAATCCATTCTCATCCTTTAATTCGGCGGGAATTCGATTTTCTAGTAAATCGGTAAGCGAGAGGGTATAAAAATTTTCTAATCCGCCACGATAGTTTAATAGTATCTGATAGCCGCCCGTATTCACCCGTACATAGCCACCGTCATTTTGCTCTAACGGTGAAAGAATGGCTTTACCCAATTGCCAACGATGCTGATCTTTAGCTTGGAATTTAATTCCTTGGGCTTCTAGATACTGCAATGCCAGCTTTAAACTGAAACTGAGATGAAGTTGATCCGCCAATTGAACAGATATTAACCCTCGACGGACTTTGCCATCTGCATCCAATACCATATCCACAAAACCAACTTGCCCCAACTGATTTAAACTTGGAGGAGGATTCACTGAATTGCCCACAACTTTCTCGGCACCAATTAGATTCGGAGTAGACTGAAATAGATTCACTAATGTTTGATGTCCGGGTTCTACAGGTAAATCTCGATACACATCTAAACCAATCACACGCGGATTATCTACCTTTAATCGAGTAATTGCCTCTGCTAACACCGCATCGGGGAGGGGCCACTGTCCAACTTGAGTGATATCGTTTTCATCAATGGTGACAATTACAATCCGTGGATCAGGGGGTTCTAAGGGGCGAACTTGAAAAAACTGATCCAAAAAATCCCATTCCAAACCTTGCAACAATCCGCTTAAACGTAACAGAATTACCAGAGTAGTTGTACTCAGGCTTATCGCCCCAATCCAGCCACGCCACAGTCGATATCGGATGGGTTCGGTCTTGACTTGTTTCGTGGCAGATGACAGAATGGAATTGGCTTTTTCAATTGCTTTGAGGGCGTTCTGAATGTCGCGTCGATTTAATTCTTGACTCGCGGCTAAAAACTGATAATCTAAATCACTTAAGCTCTTCCCTTGAGACCAGGTTAATGCCTCTCTTAACGCCTCTCCTTGCAGTAGGTAGGATTGATCCTGTTTTCGGGAGGCAATCCAGGCGTTGAAAGCCTCAGCATAAGGACGCAGGGAAACTAATTTTTTCGTTACCCAGACTTGATTAAATACTTCTTGATAAATTCTATTTTTTACCTGTAATATTCCCTGATTTTTAACCAACACACCCGACAGCAAAAGTTCAGTTACTTCTCGCGAATCATCTACCTCAATCTCCACACCTTGTAACACCTGCTGATAAATACCCAGCATTCTACCTGTCCGTTGACCATTTCCTTGAATGCGATTCTGAATCGTTCTCAAATGTTCCGGATCATCCTGAGACGCCCAGTTATTAATGATGCGCGATCGCACTAAGTTTTCTACCCACTTGTATTCCTGATCTGGCGGGATAACTAGCCTCTCCGGTTCTGCATTTTCTGCCGCTTTCCAGACTAAATTACACAACTTCTGGGTGAGAAATGGCTGACCCGATGTCCACGCCAAGATTGCCTTAACAATTATCTCTGGACTATTAATTTTTTCCTCTAAGCCTTGAATCAGGGGTTGTACTTCTGCGAGTTTAAACCCTTGCAGTTCTATGGCTTGACCAATATTAAAAGAAGTCCGGCTGCGATCGCGAATTAAGTCTGAGGGTGCAGCGACACCAAAGAAGGCAAAGACAATCCGATTATAGTCAGGATTAATAGCGCGTTGATTATAGCAAAATCGAATTAAAGCCCAAAAATCATCAATGGGGAAATTAATACTCAGGATTCGATCAATTTCATCCATAAAGATGACTAATCGTTCACTGGAGAATTGACCGAGCAAAGCCTCTTCAATAAACTGACTGCATCGTTGTAAAAAGGAGATATCCTCTCGCTCTTTCCACCACGATTTTAAATGAATCTTTTCTCGCAGATTGAACGCCAACCATAACTGCGTAACAACGCCCTTATACCACTGTACAGGCGTCGTATATTCACCCCCAATTGTGGTCATATCCAGAACACCACAGCGGAATCCTTCGGCTTCTAGGCGATACTTAGTTCTGACAAGGAGAGAGGATTTGCCCATTTGTCGAGGGCTAAGTACATGACAAAATTCACCTGCTTTCACCGCCTGATAAAGTTGGGCGTCTGCTTGTCGCACCACATAGGTAGGATCATCATGTCTGAGACTACCGCCAACTTGGTAATTTGTCATTTGTTATTTGTTATTCGTAATTTGTTATTTGTCAATAAAGAGTTATAGTTATATTGTAGGGGCGGGTTTAGCCACAATTGTAGGGGCGGGTTTAGGGACTAAATTCAGCTATTCACCGATAACGGAAAAACAAAACCCGCCCTATCTCACCGATAACGGAAAAACAAAACCCGCCCTCCCCACCAATAACGGAAAAACAAAACCCGTCCTTATTAATAGTTCAGTATAACTCCTCGAATATAAAAATTAAAATAGGTAAAAAATCATAAAAGTTGAGGAGTTTTGTAACGTTTATTTAAAAAGCATCAATGAGACATTTTGTCAATTCCTAAAAATTGGTTAGTTGACCAGAACCTGGAGTAAAGAGGTTAGTGGAAATCAATCCAACTATATTAAGTTTTGTAAATATACTTCAAACCCCTACATAAGACATAAGACAATCCCCAGGGTTAACTGTAATTTTTCCCACCTACTTATCTGTCCATTGTGGCATAAAGACCATTGTCTTGTCGGGTGAGCCAACCCACTCCGCAAGAGTAGATTCACAGATGTATAGATGCTGCCAAGTCTGTCCGCTTGCCTCACAATAGAAATAGGATAGCAGCAATCACAACAGGGACTCTACTATGACTAGGGGTGCATGGATAAAGCAACGATGGAAGCAATTGCGCTCACATCGGCTACCTCAAAAACTTCGACTTTCTTATCTAGGCGCATTTATTTTAACACTATTCAGTTGCCTAGTCGTCTACACGGTATCTGGTTCAGCTCAATCTCCAGTCGCGCCAGTTTCATCGTCACTGGTAGAAATCACTCAGGGATGGCAATATCATTGGGGTGATTTTTCTCAACAACAACTCAGGGTTTCAGAAGGGACGCAGAATCAGATATTGTCTGAACAATGGCAGTCATTTCAGTTTCCCGGGAAAATCCGCAAACCAAGCCATAAAAATGTCCAGATTCTGTGGTTGCGTGTTCCCTTACCTGCTGGAGAATGGCACTCCCCGACTCTCTATTTTGGCGCTGTACCTTATATATTAGATGTATATTTAGGAGAGCAACATCTCTATAATCAATGGTCACTCAATGCTGCCAATCAAGCCACACTAACAGACTATCAATTGCCACTCGTTCAACTTGAGCCAGGATTTCAGCATCAAACTCTCTTGTTTCGGGTGTATGTCGGAGAAAATGCTTCAATTTATATCGGATTGTTTGATCGCGTTGTCTTGGGTAATCATAATACTGTGATCAAACGTTTCTTTCAACAACAAAGCCATACATTACTCGGTATTCTATTTTTTGCCTTAGGATTAATTATTCTGGGATTATCTTTAAGCCGCCCCGAAAAAAAATCATACTTTCACTTTGGTGTTTTAACAACGACGATCGGGATCTATACCCTATCGCGGTCTTTTTTTATCCCTGTCTTTATCAATCACCTAGAAGCATTACGGTTCTGGGAATATACATCATTCTATCTGATTCCCGTGAGTGGTTGCCTTTTCTTTCAAGAAATGTTTAAGATGAGATGCCAGTCTATTATTCGCCATCTCTGGAAAATTCATCTGGCTTATGCGGTAGCCGCCTTAATTTTAGTCACCACTCACACCTTTTCTTGGAGTCAAACCGTCACTTTGGCTCAATTCTTGTTTTTAGCCAGTGCGATAATAATTTTAACCAAGGCGGTGCAAATTTCTCGGACGGGTAACGTTGAAGCTAAACTCTTTACCTTAGGATTTGGTCTGCTTACTCTATCTGCCATGAATGATATTTTAATTTATCGCCTAGAGTGGGTAAATTGGTATCAAAAACTTTATCCTTGGGGAACATTAGTTTTTATTCTTACCTTAGGCGTTATGTTAGAGCGTCAATTCATCCAAGCGCGTAACCTGCTGCAAAACTATGCCATAGAATTAGAAGCGAAAAATACTGCCTTACAACGACTCGATCAGCTTAAGGATGAATTTTTAGCGAACACGTCTCATGAACTAAAAACTCCCTTGAATGGAATTATTGGCATTGCGGAATCATTGATTGATGGAGTAACAGGAAACCTATCGGATGCGACTCGGTTTAACTTGTCGCTCATTGTTTCCAGTGGCAGACGATTGCACCAGCTTGTTAATGATTTACTGGATTTCTCGCAACTCAAACACCATAACCTACACCTGAATATTAAACCCATCGGAATTCGAGAAGTTACCCATGTGGTTTTAACCATTTCTCAACCGCTGGTGGGTAAGAAACCGATCGAGTTAATCAATAGCATTAATCCAGAGACTTCCCCGGTTGATGCCGATGAAAATCGTGTCCAGCAGATTTTATATAATTTAGTCAGCAATGCAATTAAGTTTACGGAACAGGGAACCATTGAAGTTTCAGCGACGCCCGTCAAGGATATGCTGGAAATCAATGTAATTGACACCGGAATTGGCATTCCACCGGACAAAATTAATCGCATTTTTAAATCATTTGAACAAGCTGATGGTTCTATTGCTCGCCACTATGGAGGAACGGGATTAGGTTTAGCAATTACCAAACAACTGGTTGAACTGCACGGCGGGATCATTGAGGTTGAGTCTACGCCAGGAGTGGGGTCACGCTTTACATTTACGCTGCCTTTATCTCAGGGTAAGGTTGATTATCAATCCTCCATCGAAGTCTCCAAGGTGCAAGATTATACACCGCGAACTGTTAGCCCGGATCGCATTCTCATCGCTCAAGAGGCGGCTGTCACACCAGAGGGAACCTTCCACATTTTAATTGTGGATGATGAGCCCACGAATCTTCAGGTAATTGTCAATCATCTGTCGTTGCAAAATTATGCGATTACTCAAGCGTCTAGTGCCTTGGAAGCCTTAGAATTGATTCGCTTAGGGTTTAAACCGGATCTAATTTTGCTAGATATAATGATGCCGCAGATGACAGGGTATGAACTGTGTAAAAAACTGCGGGAACAATTTCTTCCCAATGAACTTCCCATTGTCTTGTTAACGGCGAAAAATCAGATTTCAGATTTAGTGGAGGGGTTTGCCGTTGGCGCGAATGATTATTTAACCAAGCCTGTGTTAAAGAATGAACTATTAGCCCGCATTAAAACCCATCTCCGCTTAGCCAAAATCAATGCCGCTTACGGACGGTTTGTCCCTTATGAGTTTCTGCAATTTTTGGAACGAGAAAGTATTGTGGATGTGCAATTAGGGGATCAGGTGCAAAAAGAAATGTCTATTTTATTTGCCGATATTCGTTCATTTACCAGTTTGTCGGAACAATTGTCACCGAAAGCAAATTTTGATTTTCTGAATTCATATTTAGGTCGTGTGAGTCCCGTAATTCGCAATTATCGTGGATTTATTGATAAATATATTGGCGATGCGGTAATGGCATTATTTCCCCAGATGGCTGATGATGCAGTACAAGCGGCAATTGAGATGCAAAAGCAAGTCGGTTTTTATAATGCTCACCGTCAAGCCTGTGGGTATGAACCGATTGCAATTGGGATTGGTTTGCATACAGGGAGTTTAATGTTGGGAACGGTGGGAGAGTCTCAGCGAATGGATACAACAGTGATTTCGGATGCGGTGAATTTAGCCTCGCGTTTGGAGGGATTAACTAAGGTTTTTGGGGTGGAGATTTTAATTAGCGAAGAAACATTAAATGGGTTGACAAATGCTCACTATTATAGTTATCGTTTCTTAGGTCGAGTGACGGTGAAAGGAAAACTCCAACCGATCGCGATCTTTGAGGTGTTTGATGGTAACCCGCCACCACTGATTGAATTGAAGCGACAAACTCGGACAGAGTTTGAACGGGGGGTGCATCTGTATGTGGAGAAAGAGTATACTAAAGCGCAGCTGATTTTCACTCAACTGTGGCAATGGGACGATCGCGATCGCGTGGTTCAATTTTACCAGCAGCGTTGTCAGCAAGCCGAGCGATCGGGAGTCTCGGAGGTGGATATTATTATTCGGTAAGCTGTCACGCATTTAAATTGGGTATAGGCAGTGAGCAAGATATAGGCAGACTTGTTTCATAGCTTCTCTGCACGCCTATCGCCTAGAACCCCCATACTCCCCAACCTTTTTTCGGAAAGCCCAGGGCAATTTCTGGCGATTTGCGGTGTTCAATTGCCTAGGGCAGAAAATATCATTGAAGTATACAGCATCACATCTCAAGAGCTGGAGAGTTTTGCTTCATCAAAACATGTGGGGGTGAATCTATGAAACGCTCTATCAGTCAAAAAGCCACAATTAATGTTTGTTCCACCATACACTGTCCCTTTTTCGAGAGTCAATGTTCTGTCTCTGAAAGTTGTCCTAAGTATTACGAATCGTGTCACTGTCATCTCGCCAGTGTGTTTGCCTTTCATTCGGATGGACATTGGTTGTTTACCGCCAATCAACATGAACTGCGCCATATCCAACAGGTTAACGATAGCTGGATTACTCACCATCATTCTATATTAGGGCTACCAGAGGATAGGCAAGACAGTACACCAACCCAAACTCATCTACCTTCTCTCCAATGCGACTATCCGCACATCGAGAATGATGCATTCCAAAATTCGCCGGAAATGACTCAGAATGTCTCTCCAATCAGTATTAGTCTGCTGGATTCTATTGAATTTGAGGAGTATTGAATGTGAACGATTGACGCTTACTCGTCAGGAAAGTATAGGGTGTTGAAGCCCTGACTACAAGCTAGTTATAGACATTCAGCATCATCGTGCGATCGCAAGCTTGTCATAGCGTTGTGACAAGCCTGTCACAGATAGGGATTATGCTGATAGAGGAGTTGAGATTCCTTTCGATAATGAACGACACCGCCTTCCAAGTCACCTTGGGAGGCATTCCTATATCTATAAGATTACTTGATGATTAACATTCTACTATTTGATAGTAAATGTAAATTTTGGATTGTAGCCGTATCCCCAAAATAGAGACAACAACCTCAAAAAAGCCTCCCACCATCGCAGGAGACTTTTTAACGTATCCAATTATTTCCCAATAACTGATTACAGTTTCGTTCCACAAACCGGACAGAACTGATTCGTGGTTGGATTCTGAGTTCCACAGTTACTGCAATCAACCACCTCAGCCACCTGTTCTTGCTGACGGCGTTCTGGCAATCCGATCATTTGGGCATTACTCTTACCCGGTGCAACCATCGGATAACAATTCTCATTCTTGGTGACGCGGACATCCAACAACACCGGACCATCATACGCTAACATTTCGGCGATCGCGTCCTTGAGTTCGTCGCGATGCTTCACCACCATACCCTTGACCCCATAAGCTTGAGACAGAATCACAAAATCCGGCATTCCTATTTCCATATTCGAGGAGGAATACCGCTGTCCAAAAAACGCCTCTTGCCACTGGCGCACCATTCCTTGCCAGCCGTTGTTAATAATCACAGTCTTGACATTAATGCCATACTGTGCTATCGTTCCTAGCTCCTGAATATTCATTTGCACCGAAGCATCGCCCGCCACACAAATCACTTGCTGATCCGGGAGAGCAACCTTAGCGCCCATAGCCGCAGGAACCCCGTAACCCATCGTGCCCAAACCAGCACTAGAAATCCAACGGCGCGGTCCTGTCTTCAGAAATTGTGCTGCCCACATCTGATGCTGACCCACATCTGTAGTGTAGTAAGCATTTGGGGCTTGCCGATCCAACTCTACAATCACCTCTTGCGGCGAAATTGTATCGGGATACTGGGGTGCTTCTAAGGGATACTCTTGGCGCCAACGCTGAATCCGCTGCAGCCATACCTGAGTCTGGTTGGGGTCAGTCGAAATTTCCTGTTCCTCGTAGCGCCGTAATAACTTAGCCAAAACCTGCTGCACATCGCCGACAATTGGCACTTCGGGGGCGCGGTTTTTGCCCACTTCCGCCGGGTCAATATCGATATGAATCACCTTAGCATGGCAAGCAAACTGATCCAGCTTGCCAGTGACGCGATCATCGAACCGCGCACCGACGGCAATCAGTAAATCACATTCACTCACGGCAAAATTCGCATAAGCCGTGCCATGCATTCCCAACATCCCCACCGACAAAGGATGAGATTCATCAAACGCCCCTTTCCCCATCAGCGTTGTCGTGACCGGAATTTGAAACGTTTCTGCCAATTGCTTGACTTGATCATGGGCATTCGCTGTAATCGCACCGCCGCCGACATAAAGTAACGGTTGCTTAGACTCTCGGATCAGATGCAATGCCTGATTAATTTGTCGGGGATTCCCCTTAACCGTAGGACGATACCCCGTCAGCTTAACCATACCCGGATCGACAGGGGTGTAGTCAAATTCTTCTAGCCCCACATCCTTGGGAATATCAATTAACACTGGACCCGGACGACCGGTACTAGCAATATGGAACGCTTCAGCCACAATCCATGCCATATCACGAGGGTCACGCACCACATAAGAATGCTTGACAATCGGCAGGGTAATGCCAAAAATATCCGTTTCTTGGAACGCATCCGAACCAATCGCCGCCCGTGTCACCTGTCCGGTAATCACCACCAAAGGAATCGAATCCATGTGGGCGGTAGCAATCCCTGTAACTAAGTTTGTCGCCCCAGGACCCGATGTCGCAAAACAGACACCCACTTTTCCTGTTGCCCGGGCATATCCATCCGCCGCATGAGCCGCACCCTGTTCATGGCGAACCAAGAAATGCTCCATTTCTCCGCGTTCTTCCCACTGATACAGTTCATCGTAGATCGGCAGGATTGCACCACCGGGATAGCCAAAAATATGGTCAACCCCATGACGCTTCAGACTATCCATCAGGGCGTAAGCACCCGTGCGACGGGTAACGGTTTTTTGTTTGACTTCTTTTTTAGAGATACTTTGGTAACGCACCAGATACCCTCACTAAATGATTAACGGTTTTTCTAAGAGTTTTGTATATTCTGACAGTAAGTTCACCAGACCTCTGGTAGATTTTTGAAATTGAGCAAGTAGCCTTTCAGTGTAAAACAAATCTGGGATCAGTGTCTAGTTGCCATTCGTCATTTGTCATTTGTCATTCGTCCTTGGCTCCCCCAGCTTCCCCAGCTCCCCCTGCTCCCAGACGTGCCATGGCACGTCTCTACACAGCTTCCCCAACTCCCCCTGCTAATGACTCGATTCAATCCCCCTCTGCCGTAACTGTTGCATGAAAAATTCCTCCAGAGAGGAACGTGCTAGGGTAATCTCGATTAATTGCGCTCCCATCAGGCGCAGACTGGCAATAAATTCTTGGGGTTCACCTTTGAGTTCACCGTACCAGCTATTTTCCTCGAATGCCAGTTCCTTAACCCAGCGTTGGAGAATGTCGATGTTACCGCCTTTCCCACGAACTTGGTAATGAGTCGCTACACCCAACAGTTCATCCAGTGTGCCAACACAAATTAACTCTCCCTGTGCCAGAATCGCAATGCGATCGCATATCTTCTCCACATCCGATAAAACATGGCTATTGAAGAAAATGGTTTTCCCTTGCTCCTTAAGTGAGAGAATAATTTCCCGGATCTGATAGCGTCCCATGGGATCGAGTCCCGACATCGGCTCATCCAGAAACACGACATCGGGGTCATTGATCAGGGCTTGTGCCATACCGATGCGCTGTAGCATTCCCTTAGAATACTGTCGTAACTGCTTTTTTTTTGCCGCCGACTTCGATAATCCAACTAATTCCAGCAATTGGGGAATGCGTTGGCGTTGACGACTTTTAGGGATTTGAAACAACCCAGCGGTCAGTTGCAAGAATTCCCAACCTGTCAGATAGTCATAGAAATAGGGATTTTCTGGTAAATAGCCGATTCGCTGCTTTACTCCGCGATCGCCAATGGGTTTTCCCATCAGCCAAGCCCGTCCAGAGGTAGGACGGACAATCCCCAGTAAAATTTTCAATAGCGTCGTTTTACCTGCTCCATTCGGACCAAGCAAGCCAAATGTCTCTCCCGGTTCAACGGAAAGAGAGCAATTTGTCAGTGATTCAATTTTTTGATTCAGCCAAAAGCCAGTGCGATAGACTTTCCTTAGCTCAGAAGTCGCGACAACTGGACTCTGGTCAAGGGTCGTCAATGCCCCTGGCAAATCAGCAGTCGAATCCATTCGCTGTTAATTGAATTACATAATTGACAGTTCTATCGTTATAACTGTATCAGTATATTGCTGTTTCTGGTACACAGCGTAAGCATGAATTGAATGTTTTCTTCCCCTGCTCCCCCTGCTCCCCCTGCTCCCCCTGCTCCCCCTGCTCTCCCAGCTCTCCCCCGCGCCCTTATCGACGCATTGCCGTTGACTGACTCTGAGAATGTTGAGCAACTTGCTGGGCAACTTTGGGATCATACAGCCGTAAATAATTCCAATAGTTACCAAACACCTGCTTCACATAATCTCTAGTTTCATCAAAGGGAATGGATTCAACAAACTCATCCGGATCACCAGCACTGTCTTGTTGCAGCCATTTTGACAAATTCCCTTGACCCGCGTTGTAACTGGCGATCGCGAGTAAGGAGTTGTCGTTATAAGACTGGTGAACTTCTCGCAGAAACCAGGTTCCCAGTTTGATGTTATCGTCGGGATTTTCCAGGGAATAATCCTCCACGTCAATATTTTCTGCTGCCCATTCCCCGGTACTGGGCATCATTTGCATTAAACCCACAGCGCCAGCGCCGGAACGAATATTGGGTTCAAAGCGAGATTCTTGGCGAATCAGGGCAGTCACCAATAGAGGATTGAGTTCACGCTTTTGGGAATAGGTGGCGATCTTGTCTGAGAAAGGAAAGGGATAGAGCGCTTGCCAGTAGGTGAATTTTTCCCGTAAGTCTTGGTACTGCGCTTGTTCTTTGGGGGTCTCCCGATCTTCTAAGCTGGCAATGGTAGAAATGCCGCTCAAGTAATCTCCGATTGCCAACTGCACCAAGCCATCGGTAAACTGTTCAGCGACGGTGGGTTCGAGGCGATTTTGGAATTCGGCTTTCCAAAGTATCCAAGCATCTTCGTCTTGACCCAGTAAATAAAGTTCTTTGAGGGCGGCTGAACCCATCGGTAACAGGGGTCGGGTTTTCGGCAGAACCAGTTTCGGATCAAGTTTACGGACGGTTTTAAAGTCGCCCACATCCCAACCTAGCTGCACAGCAGAGCGCCACGCATAGTAAGACTGGGGGTGGTGGGTAATCACCTGCTCGAATGCGGCTTGGGCATCCTGTCGGCGTCCCAATTCCCTTGCCCATTTGCCTACCCAAAATCCAGCCTGACGTGCGATGAAACGATGGGGATTTTCGGTGGTAATCGGTTTTGCCCATTCCCATGCTGCCTCGACATTGCCGGATTCAGCGTGCGATCGCGCCACTTGCCAACGGTAGGTGGCGGCAGCTTCAGATTCGCCGTACTCATCAATCAACTGTTTTCGAGCTTCCTCGGCGGCTTGATAGCTACCCAAGCGTTCCAGGGTTTCCGCTTTGACCAAAAGGGCTTCCCCGGCGCGTTCCGGGAAGCGTTCAACAACTTCGTCTAGATAGGGAACTGCCTCAATATCCGGTTGTAGTTGCGCCAGTTCAATCAGGGCAGCGGGTGTTTCCTCGGCGTCGGGAAAATCACTCACCATCTGTTTGTATGCCCGTTTAGCGTCCGCGTACTGCTGGGCAAATTTCAGGGCTCTTGCTACTAAATAGGCATTATTGGATGTTTCGGGAGCTTTGGCATAAGCGGCGCTGGCTTGACCATATTTCCGATCTCGCCAGTAGCCCACCGCGATCATTTGCCAATCCTCTGGTTTAATTAGAGGTTGATTATCGGAGTCAACTACCCTACCGTAGTTTCCCACCAATTGGTCTAAGATCGGTGTCACATCTGGAGTAACCTCTGGAGTATCAAAGGCATATCGAGCCAACAGCAGCATCAACTCAGGCTGATCAGGATTCTCTTTGAGGCGCTGTCTTGCTAACTCCAGAATCAACGGATGAGATGGATAGTTAGCGACGGCTTTCTCCCAGTATTTGGGATCGTCAACAGGCGGTTCATAAACCTGCTGGATTTTCTCTTGCCAACTCGGATTGGCGGACAATGATTTGATCTCGTCTTCCTGATACTGAGACTCCTGGGAGAAAAGAGCATGAAGCGCATAAGCCGCAACGGGCTGATCCGCGTAACGTTGCAGCAGGTTTTGCCATTCCGTTAGGGCTTTGGTTTTCTCACCAATCTGTTCGTAAGCTTGGGCGCGTTTAACCGCGATATAGCCACCCAGGACAGGATAGTCCAACTCCAATCCCTCTAACCAAGGCAGCGCCTCCTTGCCCTTGTCTTGTGCAATTAAATCCGCTGCCAAAAGATAACGCGCACGAGACTTATCAATGGAATTTTTTCCTTGGGCGATCGCCTCAAGTTTGGCTTTTCGCTGGTTCGCTGGTAAAGACGCGAGTCGCAAAACCGCCGTGTCGCTCTGTTTTTCTGGGTTAAAGGAATTATGCTGCACAAATGGCAGCCGGATGGTCAATTGACCCAGCCCCCTGGTATACTTACCACCTATTAGCGTTCCTCCCCAAATTAGACCTGCAAGTCCGACTCCAGCGACTAGAGCGATTTGTCGTCTTCGTTGTCTACGCCTTGAACGGCTGTGGGGGGCGAAAATCTCGCGTCTTTTATTCATAGAACCTCCTGGTGACGCACATCTATCTTAGATCCGGTTAAACTCATCCCCCGCCAAACTAGGGGGATTTCCGATTCAGGGTTCATGGCTAATCCACAATTAACGATGATTCTGAACTCGGCGGTAAGTGGTTTTCCCTCCCTCTAAAAGAAGGTGGGCTTCCCGCCGCTTTTGGTAAAGATCGGCAGAACACGATGGCATTGCCCAGTTTGATTGTACGTTTATCTCTGGTTAAGGTGGGAAAGTTTCCCGAACCGTTTCTGGATAGGGGTTAGCGTTTCGGTCGTTTTTTCAGACCCAATCGTCGAACGATATACTGACGCTGCACCCGATCAAATTTGGTTTTCCTTGTGATCTTCCATTCTTCAATATAAGCGCCCACCAGACAAGCCCCAATTAGATCGGTACTATCTAAATTGGTGTTTTTTAGCGTCGCCCCCTTTAGGTTAGCCGACTGCAAATTGGCGTGGCTGAGATCGCTATTGATGAAACTCGCCGCGACTAAATTAGCCCCCCGCAGATTCGTTTCCGGTAAGCGAAGATTGTCAAAGTTTTCCTCTTGTCCTTCACCCGTAACCACTAATTGCCGAATTTTGGGGTGATCCAAATAGGTTGTTCCCACACGGGACAGTTCAAGTTTTTTGGCTTGAAACCAGCAAGTGCGCGTCACCTTGGCTTGTCTAAAATTGGTGCTTTTGAGCAGGGCTTGGGTGAAATCCGCGTCCGTTAAATCGGCACCCTGAAAATTTGTTCCCCCAATCGCAGCAAAGGCAACCGCAACCCGACGAATGAAGCCGTAGTTTTTATCCCCGATTAAGGCTCGCCAGCTTACATAAGCAGAAAGTCCAGCCACACCCACCGCCACAATCACCGCCACTGTTGCGGCGCTGGTTGCTGCTGCCACGGATGCCCCAGCCGTAACGACAACCACAGAACCGGCAGCGGCGACAACACCAGCTCCCGCGGCGACGACGGCTACAGCACTAGCAGCAGCTACAGCACCAGCTGCTGATCCGGCTGCCACAACTGCCATGGCAATAGCTGCCGCGACGGCTCCAGCACTAGCAGCTACTAAAGTTACCGCCACCGCTGTAGCTCCTGTTAGAACTGCCACCATTGCCGCCACCACAATTGCCACAACCCAAACCCCTAACGCCATAATCAGCCCTTGGCGGATCGTCAGGCTGACAAAAACGCCCAAAGCGATTAAAATAAACGCACCCGCTAAGATTTCGATCAGGTTCTGACTAATCAGCGCCGCTCCGGTGATCACACCCGCCAAGGCGGAAACAAAACCCGATAGCGTGGATAGAAATAAAGCAACCAGCAATAAAATCATTGCCCAGTGTTGCTGCAATCCCGCTTGGCAATAGCTAAAATTTGCCCCCGTTAGGATAGCATTGCTAAAATCTGCGCCTCGTATGTCAGCGTGGCTAAAATTAGCACCTGCCAAGTCAGTTCTGCCTCGAAACGAGCGACCTTGCAGATTTTGACCGGAGTAGTCCTGAGCCATCATAACCTCCGAGTGGATGGGGCAACCATAAGACAACGGGCGTTGGTGGAATAGAAATTTGCATTCAGCAAGGTTTCGACTTGACCAACTCTTATGCTGTAGAATAAAACATTTAGTGGAACAATTGAACGAGAATAGCGGCGGCTTATGCTTTTAGATTAGCCGTAATAGGGTATCACTCACAATGTTTCCTATTCTCTATTTCCTGTTTTTTGTTCCCCGTTTTTCCTAATCAGCAATTTCTACTCACCAGTCACCATTTATCAATGAATCGTTCAAAAATTGTGGCAATTATTACTGGAGCCATTTCCATACTTCTGGCACTGGCATACCTTCTCTTGGTTCAGCTTTTGGACTTTCGCGGAGAAATGATTCCCGCCCCTGTAAGCCAGTTACCGCAGGGCGTTCAAGTGATAAATGGTGAATTGTAAATAATGAATTTTATGTTCCCCGTTTCCTGTTCTGCGACAAATGACAAATGACAAATGACCTTAATGTTCCCAGTCGTCCTGTTGAGAATCTCTTAAATCTTTCACCTCGGAAGCATCTCTCAGGGGCATAACCACTCGTGCGATCGCGTCCTGAATAAATACTTTCATAAATTCATCCTTACGGTTTAGCTGAAATTGCTGCTCCACCACTTCTGTCATTCCCCCATCGCCCCAGTCTTGGTCATGACGGAAGTATTCAATAAAACTCTTCCCAGCAATTCGGATTAAATACGCCGCCGTTACCCCTTGAATCGCTTTGCCAACTAAATAGGTAGCGATGTGAAATTGTAGCGCCCTTGATAGAAGTTGCATCGCCCCTTGAACAATTCCCAAACTGGCTAAGGTTTTTCCCAGAGACAGCGCTAATTCTCTCCCCCGTTCCATATTCAAATCACAGCCATAAATTCGACCAATTTCCACCACCATCTGGGCGTTAACCGCCGCCGTTGCTAATAAATCGACGACAGGTAACGGCGTAACCGCAATCACCCCAGCACCAATCCACTGAAACCGTTCCACCACTTTCTCCGCCTGTCGCCGCCGTTGCTGATCAATCAGACGACGGGCGTCTTCGCCTAAACGCTGAGACTGGAGTAAGATATTATCCGCAATTAAATCTTGCCCTTCAGCCCGTAGTACCGCCGCCAGACGGCGGATTAAGGGTATGATATCAGGGTCAGGTTGGAAGTCTTCCCCATTGTCTAATCGTATAGATTGGGGATTGGCGGCAATGGCTACCACATCCGATGCAGCAATAAAGCCGCGTACCTGCTGGCGTAACCGGGCTAGAATCGTTTCTTTATCCGTATCGGTATAGAGATCGGTTTTATTCAGCACCAACAGCGATCGCTTACCAATATCCGCGAGACGACGTAACGGTTCATATTCCGACTGTCGCAAGTCATTATCCACCACAAACAATAATAAATCGGCTTCCGTGGCAAGTTGTCGCGCCAGTTGTTCTCGTTGAGTACCCACCACCCCCGCCTCTAAAATCCCTGGTGTATCGGTAATCAAAATCTGCCGTTCTATTCCCTTCAACGTTAACGTATACGTTTGTCCCTGATCTGTGGTTCCCATCGGTGCGCCTACTTGACCCACCATCTGCCCAATGAGAGCATTAATCAGGGAGGTTTTTCCCGATGAACCCGTACCAAAGATGACAACCAACAGTTCCCCACGGGCTAACGTCGCCTCAATTGCACGCGATCGACTCAACAGGGCTTGCTGGGCTACCTCATCTTGAATGTTCTGCACCTGCTGTCGCACCGCTTTTAGCGTTTCAGAAGCCGCTTCTGATTTCTCCTGCGGCACCTTTGGCGTCGGGCGGCGTCGGCGAGAGGATTTGGGGCGGCTGAATGTCCAAACGTAATAAACAAACGTGGCAATTAACAGGATCAGCAGAACAATTAGCAATAAAACCAGCAAATTTGCCAGTAGAGGCGAATTTAACGACCAATAGAGTCGATTAATCGAGTCAATCAGCCACAGGATTAGCCCCAGAATAATACTGAGACCGATAATTAGCGTCAGTAGGCGGGGTAGGGGCATAATGGTTTCAGAAGGCTCCAAGGCAGAGGGTAGAAGGCAAAAGAGTGATAACTCTAGTTTAGCGACGGGCGGAGAGTGTCAATGAGAGCTGGCAGCACGAGTAATAGATCCCACGTTACCGTGTGGTGAGCCAAGAGCAACGAACTATACTTAATGGATAATGCTTATCAT
This sequence comes from Coleofasciculus sp. E2-BRE-01, assembly GCF_040221695.1. Classification (NCBI taxonomy): domain Bacteria; kingdom Bacillati; phylum Cyanobacteriota; class Cyanophyceae; order Coleofasciculales; family Coleofasciculaceae; genus Coleofasciculus; species Coleofasciculus sp. E2-BRE-01. Next base: position 107,679 of record NZ_JAVKEA010000217.1, read on the forward strand.
TAGAGACACTCTTTACAGCCCAAAAAACGATGAGTTTATTCAACCAAATTCTCGGTGCGATTAATAACCCCTCTCAGGAAGCTAGTTCCGGTCAATTAGCTGGCATTCTCAGTACCGTGCAAAACCTCAGCCAAAGTGCCAATGCTGACCCCTCCACGATTCAATCCGTTTTATCTATCGTTGGCAAATATGCCCGTCCCGCGTTGCAACAAAAGCGAGAAGCGGAAGGAGAACAGGAGACACAATCCTTTATTAACCAATTCAGTGGTACAGGTGCTAACAATCAAGCGGTCAATTTACTCTTTAATACACCACAAATCCAACAGTTAGTCGAGGAAGCCGAACAACGGACAGGACTCAATGCTGCTACCATTCAATCCCTGTTACCCATGTTGGTTCCCTTAGTGCTGAATTTACTCAAAACGGGAACAAATAACCAAAATCCTGAAGGCTCGAATCCAGTGTTGAACTCATTCCTCGATACAGATGGTGACGGCGATGTGGATATTGCTGATGCGATGCAAATGGCGTCTCGTTATTTGAATCCTTAGCTTGTAGGGGTCTTCCGTACATCTGGCGCTATTTTAGGCGAGTCTAGTCTGCACGTTAGACTTAGGGTTTGTTATCGGCTTGTTTCTGGCATTAACCCTTAGAGATTAAGCTTTATAGCACTACGCACACACGTTAGGACAAAAGAAGAAAAATTTAAATCGCTCAATCCCTTGATGAGTCAGTGTTTTTCTTCACTATTGCCCATGACACACCGAGCGTGTTACCGAGCGAAGCCTAGGTAAGCCGAGGTGTTGCCTATTGCAAGAAAGCCTAGCGCGTAGCGCTATAAAGCCAACTGCAAAAAGTAGAGACGTTGCATGCAACATCTCTACTCTAGTTTTAATTCAGTTGGAATGCCATCAGCCCTTAACGAGTTGCCAATCCAACTTCTGTCGCTGAACGGTACAACATCGAAAGCTGACGGTTTTTGAGGACTCGTTGCTGCTTGCTCATCCGAGAACGAGCTTTATCTTGACTGGACACTAAAGTGGGTGCTTTTTCTGACGCAACACCATTATTAGCAACAGTCCCCGGTGTTTGATAACGAACGCCGCGATATTGCAGGTTGACTCGTGGTTGTAACACTGGCGGATTTTTCAAATTGCGGAATCGCCAGTCCCAACCCCGGTACTTACCACCAGCCTTTGATTCGACAGTTTCTACCGTAGGGGCATTGTATTCGTATTTGCTACCGCGATAAGTAAGTTTCATGGTATTCGCCTCGTAATGTAACTGTAGTGAGATGAGGCGCGTTCCTTCGGGAGTTGTCCCTACTTCCGTCTCCCTAATCATCCTTCACGGCTAATTGCTAACTGACTGATGTCTAGAGAGATGAACGATTCATTTGTTCTGTATCTATTGTTACGGTTTTTCCAGAAATTGTCAACTTTTTAACAAAACTTTACCTTTGGAGGGTTTTCTGGGGCGATTGTCTAACACCACAATTTCCAGTATCAGACGCTAAGGTGATTAGTATGAGTGATCAAAGTAAAGGGTTCAAGGTTGTTGCCGATAATCGGCAAGCACGCTTCCGCTATGAGATTTTAGAGACTTACGAAGCGGGCATAGAATTAAAAGGGACAGAAGTTAAGTCCATTCGCGAGGGTCGGGTCAATTTGCGAGATGGGTACGCCCTGGTTCGTAATGGTGAGGCTTGGCTGTTGAACGTACATGTCTCGCCGTACCAAAGTAGCAGCCTCTACTTCAATCACGATCCAGTTCGCACCCGTAAACTGTTGCTGCACAAGCAGGAAATCAGCAAACTCGTTGGCAAGGTAGAACAACAGGGGTTAACGCTGGTGCCGTTGAAAATGTATTTAAAGCGAGGTTTAGTGAAAGTGAGTCTGGGTCTGTGTAAGGGTAAAAAATTGCACGACAAGCGTGAGACTATTAAGCGGCGTCAGGATGAGCGGGAAATGGCGCGAGTCGTTCAGCGTTATTGAAGATCCTCTTCCCCCTTTGTCCATTCTCTGCTCCAGCAATTAGAACATTTGTTAGGATTACCACGTCACTCGCCCATCTAACTGTTGAAGTAGATGAGGTCCGACACCTGAAACCTGGTCAAGGTCAGCTAGTGACGTGAATGGCTTTTGCGATCGCGCGGTAATAATTCGCTCAGCCAGTTTGGGTCCGATTCCAGGTAACGTTTCCAGTTCTTCCTGGGTGGCGGTGTTGAGGTTAACTATCCCCCTAAAACTTGGGGCGTTTGGATCATTTGCCTGAGTAATCTGGGGACAGGATTGCTGCTGGTTCTGAATACTGCGCTGCACCGCCACCGGAACCCCCAGTATGGCATTCGTGTAGAGGCGTTCAAATTCACGTTCAAAATGAGCGGCAACTAGAGGACTATCAATCACCAACAATGTCTCGTCGTTTTGAGTATTGGCTGATGCTGACCAATTATGAGACCCTGTAATTACCATTTTTCCATCTACCACCCCAAACTTATGATGTAACAGATCGCCGGATGGGAGTTTGGGAACACCGACTGTGGCGATCGGATTTTGCCAAGGGCGATTACGGGCTTCATAGCGACATTGATTACTCAGCGCCACACCTAATAAATCCAGTCCTTCGCTGTAGTAGCGATAGGCAAAACTGGGGTCGATTAACGCCTGAACTTGGACGCCCTGTTCATGGGCAGTTTGTAACTGATCTGCCAATCGCTGTTCGGAAAAGACAAATAACGCCAAGTCAATGGTTTGGGTAGCGCTTTGCAGGATTTGATCAATGAAACCATTACTGCTTTGACTCCAGGGTTGAGTCGGTGATGTAGGCGAAAACCTTACCACCAGAGTGGTATCTCCGAGTGTCACCTGTTGGGGAGGGCGTTGTGACTTTTTGAGACCAAACCGACTATCGGGTGCGCCACCAGGTCCATCTCCCCACATCTGGTTAAATTCTTCTGTAAAGGAATTGGCTAATTCCACACTCTCAATTTTGAGGAGATTGTTGGCATTACCCCGACTATCCGGTGCTTGAAAATCGCCATGAATGTCACTGGTGGTAAAGTTAGCGGAGGTAACGATAATCGTGTATCCATCCACAACAACAAACTTGTGGTGCATTAAGCCGCTACCTTGAGAGCCATCGGCTGTATCGTCTAGGATAGGAACGCCAGCATTTCGTAAAATAACTAGAGCATCTCGCTGATTAATTTCAGTGGGGGTCAGCTTGCCATCGTTATTACGGTCAATTAACCGTAAATTCTCTTGGGCGCGATCGCGTTCCCGAGGCGGAAGATTAGCGATATCTTGAGCTGAGACTTCACTCCAAGGGCGGTTATAGGTATTTTCTACGATAACTCTGACCCTAACCCCTGCTTGATGTCGTTTGACCAAGGCTTGAGCAATTTGCGGCAAGCGTAACTCTTGGACAGCAACATCGACCGTGGATTGAGCCGTCGCGATCGCTTGGGTAATAATCTGCTCTAAATTATCGCCCGGTCGAGTCACTAACCGATAGGGTTCCTTGTAGGTTGTCGAGGGGGAATGGTTAAAGTAGACCTGAACAAAGGGATCTTGCGGTAAAGGAGGCGGACGGTGAACTTGAACTGGAGGAGGTTGACAAGCGGACAGAGTTAGTACAATAAACCAGATGATACCTTGATGCCAGTATGATTGTGTCATTGAATCTCGATTAGATTCATTTATTGCTTTGATTATTTTTTATCATCTATGGGGACACAAACCTAGTAGGCTGTCAATGGAAATTGATCGATTGAGACAAGCCGGAGAAGCTAAGAAAGTATAACGTACAGGTGACTCTGAGGCATTTGACTAGAACTGCTGATCGGTGTTTTTCTGATTCAGTTGGAAATAAGGCTCAAGGATTTGTCCCTATTGAACTAACATAAAAATACAATGGACAACTTAAATAACGTTTTCCGCAACCTGAATGGGGGAAATCACTATCAAGAAGACAACATGGTCACGTCTAGGGTTTGAACCCATACCACCGTTCTATGTCGAGACGAAAAAAGACATTTCCGTGCGGTCATAAGGGGTATGGTCAAACCTGCCACCGATGTGAGCAAGAAAACAAGGCACGGGAAGCTAAAAAGCAACAAAAGCAAGAATGGGAGTCTACGTTTGACAACGATCCCATTGATTTAAAGGATTTGCCCACCCATGTCGTGGTCAAAGCCCGTGCGATTATTGCCGGATTGGAAGAACAAAAGAACTACCGAGAGTTTGGCGGTAAGCGACTACGCCACAATCGCTGGATTGTCAGTATCCCGGTTACCCGTAACTACCGGATGATTTGTCATGACTACGGGAGTTTGTTAGTTCCCTACGCTGTCTTGTCCCACGAGGACTACAATGTGGATAAACCCGGCGAGTAGAGGGATCTGGGGGAGATGAGGGAAATGAGGGAGATGAGGGAGATGAGGGAGATGAGGAAGTTAACTCAAAACTCTACCTTACCTGTTCCCTATTCCCTGTTCCCTGTTCCCTATTCCCTGTTCCCTGTTCCCTGACAAATGACAAATGACGAAAGACAAATGACACTATAATTATGCAAATCTATCTCGATTACAGCGCCACGACACCCCCCCGCCCAGAAGCGATCGCGGCGATGCAAGGGGTATTGACTCAGCAGTGGGGTAATCCCTCTAGCTTACATGAGTGGGGACAACGGTCTGCCACTGTCGTGGAACAGTCGAGAATGCAAGTGGCTGGCTTAATTAATGCGCCAGCCGATGGGTTGATTTTTACCTCAGGTGGTACAGAGGCAGATAATTTAGCCATTATGGGGATTGCTCAAAACTACAAGACACCCCAGCATATTGTAATTTCTAGCGTGGAACATTCCGCGATCGCTCAACCTGTGCGTTGGTTGGAAACCTGGGGCTGGCAAGTGACTCGATTGTCGGTGGATAGTGAGGGGCGAGTCAATCCCCGTGACTTGGAAGACGTCCTGCAACCGAATACAGTATTAGTATCCGTCATCTATGGTCAAAGTGAAGTGGGAACGTTACAACCCATTGAAGCACTGGGGCAAATTGCCCAGGATCATGGGGTACTGTTCCATACCGATGCGGTACAAGTAGCTGGACGATTGCCCATTGATGTGCGACAGTTGCCTGTGGATTTGCTGTCAATCTCAAGTCACAAGATTTATGGACCTCAAGGAGTGGGGGCGCTGTATGTCCGTCCCGGCGTTGAATTGGTACCTCTATTATGGGGTGGGGGACAGGAAATGCAACAGCGTTCAGGGACACAGGCTGTTCCCGCGATCGCAGGATTTGGTGTCGCCGCCGAATTAGCAACAGCCGAACTAGCAACGGAAACACCTCGGTTAATTCAGTTACGCGATCGCTTGTTTAATCAACTTAGCAACATTCCTTACTTAAAACCCACAGGTTCGCTGCAACACCGCTTACCTCATCATGTTAGTTTTTGCCTAACCAATATCCCAGCATCTCAATTGGAGGGAGTAACAGGCAAAACGATGGTGCGTCAGCTTAATCTGGCAGGGATTGGCATTAGTGCGGGTTCTGCCTGTGATAGTGGCAAACTAAATCCCAGTCCGATTTTATCGGCAATGGGCTACTCTGAATCAGAGGCATTGAGGGGCATTCGCCTGACGTTGGGGCGACAAACCACAGAAGCCGATGTGGATTGGACGGTGATGGTACTCAAGCAGATTCTAGCCCGGTTATTGCCAAAACCCGTACTATTAAACGTTTGACAATCCGGTTGTGATACCAAATCTGGGGAACGCTACCCCCCTTATAACCCAGTCCTTACCTTGCGGACGCAAGGCGAGTGTAGCAGCGATTTCAATCGCCTCCTCTTGCAGGAGGTAATAAAGGCTGGGAAGTGTCAACCCTTCCCTACTGCTAATATAATTTGTTATGCTAAACAAAGTTGCTGGTGTAGCTCAGTGGTAGAGCAGCTGATTTGTAATCAGCCGGTCGCAAGTTCAAATCTTGTCACCAGCTTCAACGCTCGAAATTCCTGTAGCCAAAGGGTTACATAATTTCTACTTTAACTGCTATAGACGGACGGTTTTTCTCAGTTATGGGGACAAACCTTATTTACAAGGGTTTTGATCTAGATCCGTGAAGTGCTATCTTGTGTGAGCTTTTTGGAAAATTCCGGGTCTTCCGGACAAGCGTGTGCTAAACTATCAGTTTTAATAAACCAGGAAGCCTACCCCATAAGAACTGTAGCTTTTCATCGCCTCAAAACTCTCTTGAAATCCGGGTAAAAATGGTTAAAGCTATTGCGTATTAACGGCAGCGATAACAATGACACAAGCGATAACGATTCCAGTCGATTCAGAGATTCAGCAGGCGTTTGAGCAAGCCAGCGAGGAAGAGCGCCAGGAACTTCAGGTGTTGGTGAGCCTATTTTTTAAGGAAGGCTGGGCGAAGAAGAATGTGGTGGAGGTAATGCGGGAGATTGGCAGTCATGCCCAAGAACGAGGGTTAACGCCGGAAATTCTGGATGAGATTTTGCAGGATGAGTAAGGTCAGGTGCGTGGCTGATACGAATGTATTGATCAGTTCGTTACTGTTGAAGAACTCGACCCCGTTTCAGGCGGTTGAGCAGATTTTCCTTAAGGGGGTGATGTTGATGTCGGAGTCTACGTTAGCTGAGGTGAGAAGAGTTTTAGGGAAAAAGAAGTTAGAGCGCTATATCATCCCAGAGGAACGGCAAATTTTTCTGGCGAAGTTTTTGATGGAATCGGAGTTGGTGAAAATTAGGGAACGGGTGGAAGCCTGTCGAGATCCGAAGGATAATCAGTTTCTTGAGTTGGCGGTGAATGGTAAGGCGGATTTTATTGTGACGGGGGATGAGGATTTGTTGGTGTTGCACCCTTTCAGAACCATTCAAATTTTGACCCCGCGTGATTTTCTGGATTCTTGGGGGGAGGTTGAGTGATGCCAACTACAGAGGGACTAGGTTTCCCGATGACCTGAAATTTCGTGGTAGAATAGCTAACTGTACTGAATAGACCAAAATACGGTTTGGTCAAAAGCATTCGGTATAGTTTCAGATTCTGTTTTTTCCGATAAAAGTAAAATATAGGTCAATTATCACACACTGCTCCTTCGGGTATATGGATATCAAACTGATTTTAGTGGTCTTAACCATTCTTTTTACCGTATCCGCTCTCATTTTTGGCACGAAGAACGGGTTCTATGATTCAGACAACTATCACGGCAACGGTTCAGCCCACTAAGCTGGGATAAGCTAGCCTAGATATTGGCTACCTGTTAATTGAGCAATAGCATGTTATATCATGTCCTGACGATTGCCCATAATTGCAATGCCGTAATAACAAGGGTTTCAGGCGTTTTTATTTAGGGTGTTTGACCGGACATGATATTACTGGTATACCGTCAATACAGTCGTTGATAGAATCAGGTTATTACAGGAAGTTAACCACAAAAGCAAGGCTGAAAATACCAAGGAATCAGGTTTATAAGCATTGTCGATGTATAGGGTTCTTCAAGTGAGTTGGTTGTCAAGCAACTGGCAAAGCGCAGAACCATCTTCTCAAAGTTCATGAGCAATCAACGCCCAGTGACATCCTCAGCAGAGGATGATCAATTAGCCTGTTTTGCCTATGGTGTTGGTCATGGTGCAGAGGGAGTTTGTTTGCTGGTGCAAATGGGACCCCACCGCATCCTAATCGATTGTGGGTTAGAAGACATTTCGCCGCTAAAAGCTCAAGCTAATTTGCCGGCGGATGTGGTTTTATGTAGCCACGCCCATAGCGATCATGCCAAAGGGTTGCTAGCACTACACCAAGCATTTCCGCAATTACCAATTTACGCCAGTGAAGTCACAACTCAACTATTACCCCTGAACTGGACGCATTTACCTCCAAAAGAGATTCCCGGATTCTGTCAAGCGCTTCCTTGGCGATCGCCAATTGAATTCCGAGAAGGATTAAGCGTGCAATTGTTTCCCGCAGGACATCTACCGGGAGCTGCTGCATTTTTATTAACCTATACAAGTCCAAATCGCACGTATCGACTCCTGTATACGGGTGACTTCTTTATCTCAAATTCGCGGTTGGTTGAAGGGTTGTCAATTGAAGCCTTACGAGGTACAAACCTAGATGTCTTGATTATTGAAGGAAGTTATGGGACGGCGCGACATCCCCATCGACGGCAACAAGAGAATCAACTCGTCGAACGGATTGATCAAGCACTGGCGGAGAATCGCTCTATTTTGCTACCAGTACCCACCTTGGGTTTGGGTCAGGAAATCTTGATGCTGCTACGGAGTCATCACCAGTTTACTGGACGCGATCTGGATATTTGGGTGGATGGTACGGTTGCCAAGGGATGCGATGCCTACTTAGAACTCCTACCTCATCTCCCACCATCGGTACAAAACTTTGCTCGCCATCAACCCTTGTTTTGGGATGAACGGGTGAAACCGCGTGTGCGTCGCTTAGATGAGCAGCAAAGAAGTGCGATCGCTCAAAACACCAGCATTGTTCTGACTGACGAAACGGCTGACTTGAGGGTTTACTGTCATGCTAACCCCACATCTTGGACAGTGCTGCAACCCGAACGCCTGAGATATCCGCCTCCAACCCATGACTTGGGTAGTACGGATATAGAAACTTATCTGTTAACCGAGCATAGTGATTGTTTAGGAACCACTCAGTTAATCCATAATCTTCGTCCTCAACATATTATTTTTGTTCATGGCTCTCCCACGTATCTGGCTGACTTAACTGGATTGGAAGAGTTACAAAATCGCTACCATCTCCATACCCCATCATCAGGAACTCTGATCGAATTGCCAATTGGAGAGACATTTATACAGCCAGCACCACCACCAGAAACTAATTACGAAGGAGAGCTAACCGAGTTAGGTACGGTGGTTACTATCACGTTACCAGAGGCAATTGCGGCTGACCCGCGCTGGCAAGATTTTGCGGATACAGGTTTAGTAGAAGCTCGTTGGCAAGGAGAGGAATTGGTATTACGGGGTTTGTCTCAACGGGAACTGCTTAATCAGAGCAGTTCGGTGAAAATGCCTGCTAATATTGAGTGTTGTGCCAACTGCCGTCATCAACGGGGTCAGCGCTGCTGGAATTCTGCCTCTCCCCTCTACTCCTTTAAAGTGACACCGGAAGGATATTGTCCAGTGTTTGAGCCGATCGCACCTCCCCCAGAAACTTAGTTAGGGTTTGCTGAATAAGTCTTGTGATGGGGTAGGGAGCAGGGGAAGCTGGGGGAGCTGGGGGAGCAATGATACATTTTCCCTGATAGCGGTGCAAGGGTATGAAAGGGTTTTACCTTATGTCCTTGAAGATGATCCAATATCCATGCTACTCAAAGCCCTGATAGATAAGGGTTTTGGAGTTTTGCAGCAAACCCTAGTTAGAAAATATCCTCCTGTAGGGACGGGTTTTACAGATATAGCACTACGCATTAGGGTTAGGACAAATTAAGAAAAATCCAAATCGCTCAATCCCTTGATTAGTAAGCTTTTTTCTTCACTATTGCCTATTGTCTATTGCCTAGCGCTATAACTTATGGTGACAACTTTGTCGGGACGGGTTTATTCATATCTGGGTGCAACCCTGAATGATAGTAGTAAAACCCGCCCCTAGATTAAATACGCCCTTCTAGAGGAGCAGAGGAGCGGGGGGTAAACAAAGGACCAATGAATGACCAATGACCAATGACCAATGACGCCTAATTTTTTACTCTTGATTCGATTCAGGGAAGCGCGGGTGAATTTGTTCCGCTTCTGGACAATCGTCAGACACGAGCGGGTCAAAATTTCCTCGTGTCACAGAAGCCAGTTTTTGAGTAACTGAACCGATGCTTTCTAAGCGAACCATTTCCTCCCAGGAGCAAATTTCGTCTTCTTCGTCAGTTTCGTAGCGAATGGTGACTAAATCCCCTTCAATATCAACAATATGAGCGCGTTCAATCCAACGTTGCTGATCCCGCAAGAAAATACAGACCTCACGACCATCGCAACACAGTTGATAAATCTTGCGGTGTAGCATATTTGGCTTCTCCTAAGCAGATAACTTTTCCAATACGTCTGGGAGCAAGTCGCCCCGGTCTTTAGGATAATTCAGGGACAGTTTTTATCCAAGCTTAACTTCGGATAAGGTGACTCAGTTTTCCCTCGTTAACGACGATATCCCTACTATTGTTCTACTTCTCGGTCAATGCTTAAAAGTTTAGCTGGCATTTCACCGGAATTTTAATCATCAATTCAGGATGTTTTTCACTAGACCGAAAAAACCTTAAGATTTTAAACGGAATTGGGACAACATTGGCTATAATTCGGCTCAAGGTAAAGATGGAGAGCAATTTCACCTGTGAGCAAATAACTGATATTTGAGGGATTGGCATTGGTAAAAAGCCACACAAAGGAAAGAAAACCGTGTATTTCGCCATTGAGACTAGCGCACTTTAATCCAGGTTATACATCCTGGCTGATAGGTACTACGTAGGTGTGTGAACTACCTACACCAAGCTAACGCTATGGTGTAGGCTTCGCGTCTCATTCACCGAAGCCGCTATACCCGAAAGCATATTGGTCTTACTCAGCGTCTCTGGTTGGAATCCAACCTTTATCTCCTCTCAGGGAGAACCCGCGCAGCCGCCCTTCCAAGGCAGAATATTGTTTTTGCCGCTTGGTTTTTGCGGTTTGCGGCTAGAGTTCTAGCCTATTCCTTTTACTCTAACATATCAAGATAATTGATAGTAAAGTCTCTTAAGCCTAACTTTATAAAAACAAGTTTGGTCACAAGGCGCGATTCATCTCGCCGCCAAATCGTAGATTATGGCGGGAGACTTCTCGCACAATCAAGTTAAGGGTTTACTTTCACCGCCGACTTGCCAACCTTTTGTTGCTTGACAAATCACACTTGAAAGGAATTAAACTGGTGACTTATAGAGGAATTGAGCCTCACTCCGTTAACTGACTCAATGAAAAAACTACGCCGTGAGATGAATCGCCGGACAAGTCAGCTAACGCTATTCCATTTCGCGGTACTTAAATCCAGATTTTTGCTAACCGACGACTCCCTTGATTGGCTTCCAGCCCAGCCGATTTCAAATTTTTCCCTGAAACGTGAGGCAAAACCTGCTGTAGATCCTTGGTTACTGATCACTCTATGCTGATCCCAGTTGAAGCTGGGGGATTTACACGCCTGTTAAAGCACTTTGCCTGTGCAGATCCGGAAATGACAGAAAACGAGTATTATGAGCCTCCCGCTCTATTTGACCCGACTTCACCGCCTCATAAAGCACAGTCAAAGCCTCAAGGTCTGATGTTTGATACCCTTTTATTTCCAGAATTTGGCGAATTAGCCCCTCAGAAGCAACGCTGAGGCAGCCGGTTTTAAGAGCCGATTGGACAAGAGTGCGAAGAATCATGGTAGCCAAGCATTTGTAATCATAGGGGGTACTCCTAACACTATCGACGATCTTCCTGTTAAAGACCTTGATAAGTGTCAGTTGCTTGGTGTGATTCTCAACGCAATTTAGAGTGATGTGTGTCACTCTATAACCAACTTACTGCCTGTAGGCACCCCTGAACCCTCAAATTACAAGAATTGCTTATGTACTATCCTAAAGGCTTTTTGTTAAGAATTTGTAAAATTAGCACCGTTTTTTTGAGAAGAGTTTGTTAAAGTTAGTCGTGCCGCTAACTCCAGCCGCTCAATTATTAAGGAAATCAACAGACAGATGTTTGCGATCGCGCTCAAACAGGAGCAATACTCAACCTATATCCTCACTGCCCAAGACTCTCAGTCTCGGTTGGAAGTCGTTCCCGAACGCGGCGGTCTGATTTCTCACTGGAGTGTTCAAGGTCAGGACATCCTCTACTTCGATGCCGAACGGTTTCGAGACCCGACCTTGAGTGTGCGGGGGGGTATCCCGATTCTATTTCCCATCTGCGGCAACTTACCGGACAATACCTACACCCATCAGGGCAAACCCTATCAACTCAAACAGCATGGTTTCGCCCGCGATTTACCCTGGCAGGTCACAGAACGAGTGACGAATGATTTGGTTAGCCTAACCCTAGTCCTCAATAGTAACGACCAAACTCGCGCTGTATATCCCTTCGACTGGCAACTCACCTTCACGTACCAACTTCAGGGCAATACCTTGACGATTTTCCAGCACTATACCAATCAGTCGTCAGAGGTGATGCCCTTTTCCACAGGACTGCATCCGTATTTCTTAACTTCAGATAAAACCCAACTCCAGTTCGAGATTCCGGCGGCGGAGTATCAGGATCAGCTAACCGGACAAGTTTCCCCCTTCACGGGCGGCTTTGATTGGAGTGAGGATGAAATTGATGTCGCCTTTCGTCCAATCACCGATCAATCGGCAACGGTGACGGATCAGCAACGACGGTTGAAACTAACCCTGAGCTATGATGAACTCTACTCAACTCTCGTCTTCTGGACGGTTAAAGGCAAAGACTATTACTGTTTGGAACCCTGGAGCGCTCCCCGTAACGCATTAAATACGGGAGAGGATCTCACCAAGTTGGCTCCTGGAGAGAGTTTGGAGACTTCCGTACAACTCAACGTCACTTTTTTTTGAAAAACCCTCTACATTTTTGGTGATTTCTGCTATTGTAGGAAACGGCGCTTGAAAACGCGCATGACTTTGGGTCGCTAGCTCAGCGGTAGAGCACTCGGCTTTTAACCGATTGGTCTTGGGTTCGAATCCCAGGCGACCCATTTTGTCATATTTATTTATTTTTCTTTATAGTCAGGCACTATGGAGTTGATAAAGAAGACTAATTTTAGAATCTTGACGAGATAATTTCCTATAAACTGAAAAATATCTTAAGATTATTCTAAGAATTAAGTTTCTAGAAACGACTAGCTGACAAAACACCTAAAGTTAGGAGGACTTTTTTATGGCGCTCGTACCCATGCGGCTGCTTTTAGATCATGCGGCAGAGAATGGCTATGGCATTCCAGCCTATAACGTTAACAACATGGAGCAGATTCTGGCAATTATGCAGGCTGCTGATGAAGCTGATAGCCCCGTGATTCTACAAGCCTCTCGCGGCGCTCGCAAATATGCAGGTGAGAACTTCCTGCGCCACTTGATCACGGCAGCAGTGGAAACTTACCCCCATATCCCCATTTCTATGCACCAAGACCATGGGAATGGTCCAGCTACTTGCTACTCGGCTATCCGCAATGGTTTCACCAGTGTGATGATGGACGGTTCGCTGGAAGAAGATGCCAAAACTCCAGCTAGCTTTGAGTACAACGTAAATGTCACGGCTGAAGTGGTAAAAGTTGCTCACTCTGTCGGTGTCAGCGTTGAAGGGGAACTGGGTTGTCTCGGTTCTTTGGAAACGGGCATGGGTGACAAGGAAGATGGTCACGGTGCAGAAGGTAAGCTGTCCCGCGAACAATTGTTGACTGACCCGGATCAAGCCGTTGAGTTTGTTGAGCGCACCCAAGTTGATGCTTTAGCCGTAGCCATTGGCACGAGCCACGGTGCTTACAAGTTTACTCGTAAGCCCACGGGTGAAATCCTTGCCATCAGCCGGATTGAGGAAATTCATAACCGTCTACCTAATACCCATTTGGTGATGCACGGTTCCTCCTCTGTACCCCAAGAGTGGCTGGATATGATCAACCAATATGGTGGTGCAATTCCAGAAACTTACGGTGTGCCTGTAGAAGAGATTCAAAAGGGCATTAAGAGCGGTGTTCGTAAGGTGAACATTGATACCGACAATCGTTTGGCGATCACCGCAGCAATCCGTGAAGCGGCTGCCAAAGATCCCAAAAACTTTGACCCGCGCCATTTCATGAAGCCTTCTATTAAGTACATGAAGCAGGTTTGCTCGGATCGTTATCAGCAATTCGGTACGGCGGGTAATGCGAGCAAGATTAAGCAAATGACATTGGATGAGTTTGCGGCTAAGTATGCTAAGGGCGAGTTAGCGGCTGTTACGAAGCAGACCGTAACTGCTTAATTGTTAACCGCGTAATACCCATTTGAGCTAATCCCCCGTTAACACGACGGGGGATTTTTGGGTTAGGGAACAGGGAACACCTCGGACTTCGGCGTGAGCGCGGACCCCTGAGCCTGTCGAAGTTCAGTCGAACGCTTACCTCGACTCCGCTCGGTAACACGCTCGGTGTGTCACAGGGAATAAGGAACAGTAAAAATATTCTAATTCACAAATACCCATGCTCAGCGAGGAATTCAGGAGAAATATCATTCGTGGGTAAAGAATTCGCGCTGGGAACTTGATACCCTAACAATCTCTCAACATACTTGCCTAAAATATCGCTTTCTAAGTTCACCCAGCTTCCTGGCTGCAAATAACTCAAATTGGTTTGAGCATAACTGTGGGGAATAACTGCTACCTTAAACCAACTCCCCTGCGGATCACACTCAGCAATGGTTAAACTGACGCCATTGACGGCAATACTTCCCTTTGGCACCAGAAACCGAGCAATGTGACGCTGCCATGACGTTTGTAAGGATGCTGGTGCAGTAAAACATAAGATCCAGGAATTTGAGGTTTTTACAGAATCCTGAAGAGAACCAATCCCATCAATGTGACCCGTGACAAAATGTCCCCCTAGTTTACTGCCTACTCGTATCGATGTTTCCAAATTCACATAAGTGGCTGCCTGATGTCGTTGCCCCAGAGTAGTACGGCTCAAGGTTTCATCTGAAGCTGTTGCCACAAAACCTTGGGACAAAACTTCTTCAACAGTCAAGCATATTCCATCGACGGCTACACTATCACCAATGGCAAGATTGTGTAGAATCACGGCTGCCTTGTCAGGAAGACAAGACAACTGAAAGCGATCGCCGCCTAGCGGTTGCAAGGTTCCTAGTGCTTGAATTAATCCTGTGAACACGCTGTTATCAAAGTAACTGGTCTGGGAACACTGATTATAGAGGCTCCGTGATAAAATGATTGTAGGGGTAGTGAAGGGGAAGTCAAACTGAGGAACTCTTCTGAACTCATTCGTGTTTAGCGATGGGGACTATCCAAATACCGCGTATACATCAAGCCAGAGTTGGCAATATCAACCCTTGAAACACCGACTTCATCACTTATCAAAACGAGTCTATCTTAAGGTTAGGAGACAAAGCAAGGAGGTGACAGTTCACCAAAGCGAGGGAGGTTAACCACTAGAGAGCTATTGGGGACAAGGATAAACGGTTATGTGTTTTTTTCATAAAGTCCCGAAACAAACGTCCTGAGACTGGGGCATACTTGGAGAAGATAATCTTTTTGATCTCTGCCCAATTCAATGATAGAGGACTGATTTTGGGGTTAATCGGTGAAGTAAGATAAAGCTAGTATACTTGTTCTAGTTTTAATCCATCCAATGTGGCTTGACTGCTTCGCTTTGATGCCCTCGACGCCGACTGTATTCTAGAGGCTAAGCTAATGATTGAAATGAAAGTTGCTGGAATTGCATTAGATGCTGTCACCCGTAGCCCAATCGTGCTGCTGAAAGACTCACTAGAGCGACGCGCTCTGCCGATTTACATTGGACAAGATCAGGCAAAAGCAATTATCAGCGCTTTGGAACGCCAAAAAGCTCCCCGCCCTCTGACACATGATCTATTTGTGGGTCTCATGGAAACATGGGAGATGAAGTTGGAGCGGATTATTATCCACTCCCTCCAAGATAATACCTTCTATGCGATCCTCTGCGTTCGTCAGGGTGAAGCCAAAAAAGAAATTGATGCTAGACCCAGTGATGCGATCTCGATCGCGCTTCGCACAGATAGTCCAATCTGGGTGATGGAAGAAGTTATCGCTGATGCATCAATACCCGTTGATCGAGATGCGGATGAAGAGGAACGACAGGCTTTCCGAGAGTTTGTATCGAGCATCCGACCGGAAGACTTTTCCCAGCATAAAGGATTTAAAACGGGCGGTGAAGCTTAAATGATACAAAGATGAGAAATGCATTATCGACGGTTTGGGAAAACCAATCTGTGGCTATCCGTGTTTTCCCTGGGAACCATGCGCTGCTTGGCAGGTGAGTCCGATGCTGATGAAACCATACAGCACGCGATCGCGAATGGGATTAATCACCTAGAAACCGCCCGTAGTTATGGTAAGAGTGAGCCGTATTTGGGGAATATCCTCAAAAAATTACCCGTACCCCGAGACCAACTCACGATTACCACCAAGCTACCGCCAACGCCTGATCCTCAGGTCATGGATCAGTGGATTGATGAATCCTTAGAGCGTCTACAGCTTGACTATCTGGATTGCTTAGCCATTCATGGGATCAACACCTGGGAACATCTGACCTGGGTGGAGTCCCCTAGAGGGTGTATGCAGGCGATACAAGACGCCTTAGCAGAGGGTCGGATTAGACACCTTGGCTTTTCCACTCATGCTCCCCTAGAGGTCATATTAGCGGCAATCCAGACCAATTTATTTGAATTTATCAACCTACATTATTACTACGTCTTTCAGCGTCATGCTCCAGCCGTAGAATTAGCGCATCAGAAGGATATGGGGGTGTTTATCATATCTCCGGCGGATAAGGGTGGACGATTGTACACTCCCCCAGCGAAACTGGTTGAACTCTGCTATCCCTTCTCACCACTGGAGTTGAACTATCGTTTTTTATTGAGCGATCGCCGAATTACCACCCTGAGTGTAGGACCCGCTAATCCACAGGAATTGGACGCACCGTTAACCGTTGCGGATCGAGATAACTCCCTGACTCCCCAAGAAATTGAGGTATTTTCTCGGTTAGAAACCCAAGCTGAGACCGCTTTAGGAACGGATCGCTGTAGCCAATGTTACCAATGTTTACCCTGTCCGGAAATGATTAATATTCCAGAGGTATTAAGGCTGCGGAATTTGGCTGTAGCTTATGATATGACAGATTACGGGACATACCGCTATGGCATGTTTGAAAATGCGGGTCACTGGTTTGCTGGGGTGAAAGGGAATCGGTGTACAAGCTGTGGTGACTGCTTACCCCGTTGTCCGGAACAACTGGATATTCCTGGTTTGCTAGCTGATACTCATCAACGTCTCAATGGATCTCCTCGGCGTCGGCTGTGGGAATAAATTGGGGGCATCCCAATTTAGCCGATTAGCTGTTTGAGCCGCGATAAGTGTATCCCAGCCAATATCAAATCAGCGTTTAAAGTCAAATTCGGGTAAACTGGGTATCCAATTCCCTGATTTTAATTGCATCTCTATGGTTCCCATGCCCAGTTACCGCCCCAAACAACTCTCCCTTGGTCCATTAGAGGCAGAAATCTTAGAGATTATTTGGCAACTTGGTTCGGCTACCACCAAAGATGTCCACGAACGAATCTTAGCTGATCCAGACCGAGAGTTAGCCTATGCTTCCGTAACCACAGTATTGCGTCGCCTCACCCAAAAAGGCTGGCTAACGTGCGATCGCCAAGATCGGGCATTTCGTTGGCAACCCTTGCTCTCGCAGGAACAGGCGCGGATGCTGCAAGCCCATGATCAATTGAAGCGATTCCTGGCGGTAGGAAATCCTGATATCATCGCCGCCTTTGCCGATAGTCTCGACCAAGCTAGTCTAGAACAACTCGACGCGATCGCCCAACGCTTACAAGCCATCCGCGAAGCGAGGGAGGAAAAAAAATGATTCATCTAATCCTAATTCTGAGCGCTTTAGCCGTGGCTTGGTTAACCCGAACCAGTTGGTCAGGAAACGAGGGTAGTTATCAGCAGCGCTGGCAAAATGCCTTAACCAAGTTCTTATTTCCACCACTGCTACTGATGATGACAGCAATCTCTATCGTCTGCATGGGACCCCAAGGGCAAATGGTTTGGCGATGGGAGGGGTGGTTCAGTTATGGGTTAGCTGGCACTTTCTTAGGATTTGTGGGAGTTTCAGGGTTGAAACTAGCGTTTGCCGGATGGCGTTCTCGGCAACAGGTTCGCACCTATCCTCAGCAAACCCTTCATGGTAGAGCAATCCGCCTTCTCGACACACCCTTAGTTTTTAGCGCTCAAGTCGGATTTTGGCAACCGGAACTGGTGGTGAGTCAAGGCTTATTAGAGACGCTGGATGCTGATCATTTGCAAGCGGTTCTCACCCATGAAGACGGACATTTTCATTATCGGGATACATTTTGGTTCTTTTGGTTAGGCTGGATGCGACGATTTTCTTATGGATTAACTAATACAGAAGCGCTATGGCAAGAACTATTACTGTTACGAGAAATCAGAGCCGATCAATGGGCAGCACAACGGGTTGATTTTTTACTGTTAGCGGAATCTCTATTGACGGTTGTAAGCACACCGCTGATGCATTCTGAAAGTGTCTGTGCGGCTTTTAGCTGTACTGCACCTAAAAATCGTCTTGAGGAACGGATAGAAGCGCTTTTAGCTGACATCCATTTACCTAACCCGACTCATCTATACTTATTTATTTGGTGTTTATTCTCATGTTTGCCGCTATTTTTAATACCGTTTCACCGATGATTTTCAGTTTTTTAGAGCAAATGACAAATGACAAATGACAAATGACAACTTAGTGAGAATCATGATCGGGTTGGTTTGGCGTGGGAAGAGAATGGTTGTCGGGATGAGAGAGGGATTCTTCAGCGCCGATAGGAATACGAATATTCCCCATACCCATTGAACCAATACTCACTAAGCCCATCGTTTGAAAACCAACAGCTATTGTTCCCATAGAAACTAGCCCAGCCGAGAAGACTCCCATGGCTACAGAACCTAGGGAGAACACTCCCATGGGAACAAAGCCAATTGAAATTACTCCCATGGGGACTACACCAATAGATACGATTCCCAGTGGAGCAATTCCGATGGCAAAAACTTGAGGCTTGTGGTGGTGAGAAGATATTTTGGACATGAGACACTGAAGCTGATAATATTTGGCTCTTGATTCTGGCAAAGCGGCAAACCCTTGTCAAAAGACAGGCTGTCAAACTGAGCTTCCTCAGCTTCCAGATGCTTCTGGTATCACGTCTAGAACATTGCTTCCCCAGCTTTCCGCCGACCTACTTATCCCAGTTGTGAAGAAAGATGTCAGCTATGCTACAATTATCCTGGTGTGCCAAGCCATAGGTGTAACAAAGCTCAATACAGGTATCTACCTAAACGCGATCGCCTAAACAACCACCCAGTTAACCGTTAAGTTGACGCCAATGACCGATGTGTGTCCTTAACCCACGGCTCTGGTTGATTTATAGAAAAAACTAATCATATCGAATAGAAATTCCAATCGTTAAAGCGAATCGCTAGGTCTAACCTCCCTTAAACTTAACCTTAAGGAGACGAACGAATAACCGGGGAATCCGCATCTACAACTCCTGATCTCCAGAAAAAATAGAAACAGAGATGAGGAGTTCCAATAATAAAGCCCCAGCTATAAAATGCTAAATTTCTTACCGCCAACCCCAAGCACCGGGAGTCAGGCTTCCGATCCTTTTTTCACGCTCTCGTTGGATATGCTGTGCGTGTTGGGGAAAGATGATCATTTCCAGCAACTTAATCCCCGATGGGAGGAAATACTAGGCTTTACTAATCAGGAACTTTTAGCGCAACCTTGGCTGGATTTGATTCATCCACACGATCAACGATTAACGATCGCAAAGCTAGAAACCCTTACCCATAATCCGACAGCATCAATCCGGTTTAGAAATCGCTGTCGTTGTGCCGATGGATCATACAAATCACTGTTGTGGAATGCTTCCATCCACCCCGAAAATCAATTGATTTACGCCGTAGTGCGCGATCAAACTGAATGCAAGCAATCTAAGGAAGCCCTACGAGATAGTGAAGAACGCTTTCGCTGTCTGGTGGAAAATGTTAAAGACTATGCCATTTATATGCTAGACCCAGAGGGACGGGTCATCAGTTGGAATCAAGGGGCTGAACGGATTAATGGGTATCGAGAAGACGAGATTCTCGGCGAATCTGTGTCTCGATTTTACTTACCCGAAGATGTTCAGGCAGGTAAACTGGAGCAAGCCCTAAAAATTGCAGCAGAAAATGGTCGATTTGAGGACGAAAGTTACCGAGTTCGCCAGGATGGATCAAAGTTTTGGGCAAATGCAGTGATTACAGCGCTGTACGACAAGAAAGAGCGATTGCGCGGGTTTACCAAGGTAGTCCGCGATATCACTGAACGCAAACTGGCACAAGAAGCCCTACAAAATGCTCATGATGACTTAGAACGACGGGTTACCGAACGCACGGCTGAACTGGTACAAGTTAATCAGCGACTCAGACGGGAAATTAAGGAACGTAAGCAAGTCGAACATCAACTGCGGCGATCGCAAGCCCAGTTGGAACAACAGACTCAGCAATTGCAAGACGCCCTGCAAAAGCTCAAACATACTCAAGCTCAACTCGTCCACTCCGAAAAAATGTCGAGTTTAGGGCAATTAGTGGCTGGGGTGGCTCACGAAATTAACAACCCGGTTAACTTTATCTATGGGAACCTGAATTACGCCGAGCAATACTTTCAGGATATATTAGAGTTACTTGAACTTTATCAGGAATCCAGTCCCCAACCCTCAGCTAACGTTCAAGAGCATATCGAACTCATCGATCTCAATTTCATTACCACAGATTTGCCCAAATTACTGCATTCGATGAAAGTGGGGGCAGATCGGATCTATCAAATCGTGCGATCGCTGCGGAACTTCTCCCATTTGGATCGTGCCGAGAAAACCTCGGTGGATATTCATGAAGGCATTAATAATACCCTGTTGATTCTGCAAAGTCGCATCAAAGGCAAAGCAAGGCAAAGCGCAATTAGCGTTGTCAAAAACTATGGTGACTTACCCTTGATCGAGTGCTATGCAGGACAATTGAACCAAGTGTTCATGAATATTCTGTGTAACGCACTGGATGCCTTAGAAGAAGGGGTAGAGAAAGGCGCATTGGGCGAGAGGACTTCATCCAACAACCCCATGATTGAGGTTGGTACGCAGGTGATCAACGAAAACTGGATTGCTATTCGGATTGCCGATAATGGCGTGGGTATTCCCGATTCTGTTAAGCAGCGACTATTTGACCCCTTCTTTACGACCAAACCTGTTGGCAAGGGTACGGGATTAGGCTTATCTATTAGTTATCAGATCGTGGTGGAAAAGCATGGTGGACATCTCAAGTGCTTTTCGTCACCAGGTCAGGGAACAGAGTTTGTGATTGAAATCCCTATTGAACCTAATCTAGAGCAGTACTGTTGTTCAAAGGTCTATCAAAAGCAGGTAGATTCAAATGTTCGATCATCTCAATCGTCAATTTCTAATTCCTTAAATCGCATGGCAATGAACTAAGGGAATTATCCATGAACAAATGACGAATGACGAATGATATCATGTCCTGACGATTGCCCATAATTGCAATGCGGTAAAAACCAAGGTTTCAAGTGTTTTATTCAGGGGTGTTTGACCGGACATGATATGACAAGCAAGAGGAGGCGATTGAAATCGCTGCTACACAAACTAAGTCCGCCTACGCGGACTGGGTTATAACGGGGGTAGCGTTCCCCGGATTTGGTATAACGAATGACGAATGACAATTACATAATCTTAAATTCTTTGAGTGCAGGCAAAAAGTTTCGGTTTTCATGACTAGGGCGCGTCAGTTTAATTAGGGCAAAGCGCTGGGTGGGAGTTAGGGCTTCCCACTGTTCAGGCATGAGGGAAACGCCAACTTCTTGGGCTTTCGTTTGAACATCCTCAGGAATTATCGTCGCATCCATCCAGGCTGGATTAGGATCGATAGGCAGTTCCGAGGCAGATTGATCTGTATAGTTCGTCACCAAGTCTTGTAAGTACTGCCGATACGCTTGGCTTTCTTGGGCTGTGGTTGTGGGCATTTCCACTAACGTTTGGCGTTCTTGCTGGGTAAATTGATGCCAGTGGGCTAATTTAAGTTTAACGCCACAGGTGTCTAATTTCATTCGTACCTGCATAGGGATGCAGCGTAAGGAATCGACGAAATCTTGCTCAAATTGGAAGAAATGAGTCATAGTTTAAATCACAATTATGTAAGGAGATGGTCACTGTTTAAGCTGACATGATATGACATAAGACAAATTCTTCAATGAGGTTTTTTTGCTGTAGTGCGGCGGATAATCCAGTAACTGATGGAGAGAGAGAGAATCGCCAGGGCTAAACCAATAATTTCAAGTCCTCCGGTTTTGTCAAGGTTGAGAATGATAATTTTACGGGCAACGGCAATTAGGGAGGTGACGATAACCAGTTCAACTTGAACAACATGCTTCCGCAGATAAGCCGTAATATTTTCCAGAATTTCCAGGGCAATCAGAACATTTAAAAATAGCCCAAAAATTTCAAACAAGCTTTCATTAAAGAAACCGAAAGGTTCAACCAGCAATTGTTGAGAGAGAACGATAATCAGATCGAACATTGCCACCAAGATGACAGCAATCATCACTACAGACAAAATCTTGGAGACAATGCCCTCAACCTGTTCAATCGCACCCAGAAATGCACTGTCCCCACAAGAATTTTTGAATAGAAGGAGTAATTTTTTCAATCGCTGCATTTTTCTCTAGGAGTCACCCTAACACAACGATACTATCATTGATGAGGAAGTACAAGATGATTCTACTTATCTCCTCAGAAACTGGAGATGGGGACAGCAGTGATGGAGATGGGGGAAGTCCAGTTGCCAGATGAGGCTTATAGGTTAAACTCACCCGGCGGGATTACATCGGCAATTCTTTAGCCTAACTCGGTTTATCAGTCGTCTGTTGACTCTTGATGATTCCTAAAGAAACAATGTTTTAAAACCCAGAGACTAGGGAACTCTAAATGAGCAATCATTTTGTGGCTAAACTTCTTTCAACTTGGATTCTAAATCAAAAGGCTGTCCATAGTCCCAAATTTTCATGTCTAAACGATGATTGTATACCGTGATTTCCAAGTCAACGGGAGTCGATTGGGATAAGCCTTTGTGGGCGTGACGAACAACATTTGTAAACGCCTCAACCAGGGCGATTTGACCTAACTGCCAAACCTGTTGGGGAATGGGTAAATGCTGAAGCTGTCCATACCATTCTAAAATTTGCTCTACAGAATTTAGGTCGCTATTGACGGTAAGCCTCAGGTTTCGATAACGAGACTTCGCCCGGTTTCTGCGATAGGAATTGACCAACCTCAAAATCAGACGTTGGCAGAAACAAATTAACCGAGCAAATAAATTCTTTTGGTGGCATTTCGGTAGTCTTTTAACAGGTTCTTGGTCATAGGCTTTGCTGATGAACAAACAATTTTTATGGTCTCGGGTACGAATGTATCTGATCTCATCGGCTATCTGGGAAATAATTTTAATGCCCATTCCGCCTTCAGGGAGTTGCTCTAGGGTATTTGGCATTTGCATTTGCATAAGAAAAGTCCCCTCATGGAAAGAAACTAATTTTTAGTATCCACGATTTTAAGGTAGTGCATTGTGATAGGTAGATTGACCGTAACGTGATAATTTCTGTTGGTCTGGGTAATTGATTGCACTCCCTAAATGTAACTTGAATCACACTAATACGGTTAATGCAATCAAATTCGTTACTTTATCTCTATGAAAAATTTTCAGCCGCATCGATGACTGAAACGATTATCCAGACTAGGTTTTGGACTCAGGACTGGAGGGTAGAAGTAACAGACCCACTAAAATTTCCCTTGACCGCCTTGCCTGTTTGGTTTAGAGATGTTTGCAGGCGGTTGGTATGATGCAGCAGTAACCTCTAGGGGAAAGGTAGCGTAATCACCTTTATACATTCTAAATGATCAATGCGATCGCGCCTAGTAAGTCATTGGACTCAACTCAAGTTGACCATGAGGACACAGGGAACAGTAAGAGTTTGAGGTATAGTTACAAAACTTAATACTATTGGGCTGATTTCTACCAACCTACTTAATCTGTCGGTTGCGATAAAGCGGGTAAGCTGGGGTAGAGATTTTTAAACTTTTCTTTGCCGAGCTACGGCGCATGGTATAGCATAACGGAGAATGTGCTAAGAAAATAGAGAACAATGGAAAACCCTGCCTCCCTTCATGTGGCGGTCACTGATGAAGCATTGGCAACCTCCGAACCCAAGTCCCCCGCCAGTTCCAGCTTATTCATCCCCGAACTCGACCGGAAAAAGCCCCTGAGTGCGGCTTGGATTCCCTTTATCTTCTTAAGCATGGCGCTGTTCATTGTTAGCCTAGCTAGTCCCGTTTTAGCGTTGCGGAAAGGAAATAGTGGGGCTGAGGTGACGACTCTTCAGAAAACGCTGCAAGCTGAGGGGTACTTTAATGGACCGATTACCGGGTACTATGGACCATTAACCGAAGCTGCTGTTATCCAATTTCAACAAGCAAACGGACTTAGCCCGGATGGTATCGTTGGGGCGAATACTACCGCCACATTAGAGTCTGACGCCACCGCAGCAACGGATGCGAGTCTTGATACACCTCTAGAGTTTGAGTCACCTATACCAGAACCGGAGAAACCTTTAATATCTGCCCGACCCAATTTTATTCTCCAACGGGGCGATCGCAATTCTCAAGTCACCTCTCTCCAGCGAAATTTACAAGTGGCTGGCTATTTTAATGGACCGATTACCGGGTACTATGGTTCAACGACTCAAGACGCCGTGATTCAACTGCAACAAGCCCAGGGATTAACCGTAGATGGGATTGCTGGACCTAAAACCCGTGCGGCATTAGAATCGACTCCAGTGTCATCCGCCTCACAAACTGCCCCCTCAACGGAAGCGACAGAGGATAGAATGGGATTCGCGAATCCTGGTTTAGTTCTCAAGCGAGGGAGTCGCAATTCAGATGTCACGGCGCTACAGAGAACCTTACAAGCACAGGGGTATTATGACGGACCAATCACGGGATACTATGGCAACCTCACCGAAAATGCCGTAATTCAATATCAAAAAGCCAAGGGATTAACCGTAGATGGGATGGTGGGTGCTAACACCAAAGCGACATTAGAATTGCCCTCTGCTACGACAACAGAATCCCCAATTGAGTCTTCGACTTCGGAGTTAAATCAATCTACATCAGAGGAAAACGCTGACGAGAGTACCTTTACTCAGGACTCATTCATCAAACCGGAGGAAAATTACGACCCGATTCCTTTGAATCAAGATTCGTTCGCTACACCGACAGAAAATTCCGACAATAGTCCCTTTAATCAGGACAGCTTTATTGACGAAGACAGCGAAAAAAAAAAGAACGATGAGCAACGTCAGTCCAGCCAGATGACGCTAAAACAAACCATTTCTGGCAAAATTTCCCCTAAATCTATTGTGCATTCAGGTCGGGGTTTATTTTTTGCCCAGAATATGATGTACAGTCATACGATTACGGTGTATGACCGCCAGTATAATTTGGTCAAAACGATTGCCGATGCGGTGAATTTGCAGAAATATGGGCATTCCAAGGGGAACGGAACCTATAAAGGATCTCCTGTAGAAGCCGCTTTTTCCGATAATGGAAAATATGCCTGGGTGTCTAATTACCAAATGTATGGTTCAGGATTTAATAATCCAGGGAGTGACAAATGTAGCCCCTCGCAAAAAACAGACAATAGTTTTTTGTATCGCATCAGTACCGATAGTTTAGCGATTGACCAAGTGATTGAAGTCGGGTCTGTGCCTAAATTTGTCGCCACTAGCCCGGATAATCGGTTTGCCCTAGTCAGTAATTGGTGTAGTTGGGATTTAAGCGTTGTCGATATTCAGCAAAATCAGGAAGTGCGGCGGATTAAATTGGGTCGCTATCCCCGTGGGATTGCGGTTGATGCGGCATCCCAAAAAGCGTATGTGGCGGTGATGGGGTCTTATGATATTGCGGTTGTCGATTTAAATGATTTCTCACTCGACTGGATCAAAAATATTGGAAATTCACCGCGTCATTTAAGTATTGATCCAGGTGGTCAGTATCTCTACGCCACGTTAAATGGGGAAGGAACGGTGGCTAAAATTGATTTATTTACAGGTAAGGTTTTACGCAAAGTTGTCACTGGGAATGCCCCCCGCAGCATGGATATATCCGATGATGGCGAATTTTTGTATGTGGTGAATTATCACTCAAATACCATGAGTAAAGTGCGTACCCGTGATATGTCAATTCAGCAAACGGTGAATACCAATGCTAATCCGATTGGAATTACGTATGATCCAGAAACGAATCAGGTTTGGGTGGCGTGTTATTCGGGGACAATTATGGTGTTTCAGGACTAAATAGGATTGTCATTTGTCATTTGTCATTTGTCATTTGTCATTTGTAAGGGTTGGCGGCTTGTTGACAAAACTTAGTGGGCGTGATGTTTTCTTTTGTCCGACGACTTAGTAATTATCAACATGGAAATTTATCAGCGCCACTCGTGGACTCTGACGGTTGAGGAAGCTACGGCGATTCAAAACCAACTCAGTCGTGAAATTATTACCTCGGATCAATTGGGTGAGGTAAAGTATGTGGCGGGTGTGGATGTTGGTTTTGAAGACAATTATGCGATTTCCCGCGCCGCCGTTGCGGTTTTGAGTTTTCCGGAATTGCAACTCATCGAACAGGCGATCGCACGTCGCCCGACAACGTTTCCCTATATTCCAGGGTTTCTCTCGTTTCGGGAAGTTCCTGTGGTACTGGATGCCCTATCTCAGATTAAAATAACTCCTGATTTAATCTTGTGTGATGGTCAAGGAATTGCCCATCCCCGGCGATTTGGTTTGGCTTGTCATTTAGGATTATTGATTACAGTACCTACGATTGGGGTAGCGAAGTCGCGATTAATTGGTCAGTATGAGGAACTACCCCCAGAGAAAGGAAATTGGCAACCCTTACGACATCGGGGAGAGGTAATTGGCGCAGTTGTGCGATCGCGGACTGGGGTGAAGCCTCTGTATGTCTCTCCGGGTCATCGGATCAGCTTACCTACTGCGATCGATTATGTCATGCGCTGCACTCCGAAATATCGATTACCGGAAACCACTCGTTGGGCTGATAAACTTGCCTCAAACCGGATTGGTTAAGTATAGCAGAAGCTAGGAGGCAGAGGGCAGAAGAATCTTAGCTGACTTCTTCAAGAACATCGAGACGTAGGCGCACCTGTTTCTCATAAGGATTCTCTGCCCAAATTTTTTTAATGGGTGTAGCGGGATCAACGTTAATTTTTAGCGGCTTTCCTGGAGTACAATTATAGGTTTTCATACAATCACCACAGCGAATCGGCTTTTCTCCTCGCTGAACATAAATAATCAGTTGCGTTGCGGGTGAATCAAGCTGAATTGATTGTCGTGATCCCCCTGCTAAAACGTTTAGAAAGTACGACTTTAATGGTGACTGGATTGGTTGTTGAGTTTCAACGCTACTTTGATCAAGTGCTGGCAAATTTTCCGCTTGAGCAGGAAGGACGCAACAAATTACGAATAAGAGCGTTATAATAAAAAGTCTACGTTTCATAATTTCAGTATGTAGAACTTCGGTCAAGAAACCGGGTTTCTTTGGTGAAATGTCGATATTTGTTGTTTCCTTACGAGAAACCCGGTTTCTGGGAATACTCGATCCCCCCCTCAAAACTCAGACGCGCCATGGCGCGTCTCTACACTATTATTTGGTATCAGTCATTCTCAATCAGCTTTTCATCGGCTTCAATTAAGGCTTCCTGGAGTAAGGGGGAAAGGTTCTCAGTTAAACGTCCAGCGCGGATAAATTCAGCGTAGGTATCCGCCTCGATATCAACCATTCGTTCTTGCAGTTGTTCCATATCTAAGTTTTGTAACTGAGGATGGTGATGGAGTAATTGGTCAAGCTCGGTGTGAATACTTTCGAGTTGACCATCAACCAGTTTTATCTGATACTGACAAAATTCTGAATTCATTTCGTTGTTAGTCGTTGCTGACTCTAAATAGTCTTTGACTCGATTGAGTGCCACACGACGGGCGATTGCCTCAGAATATTTCTGACGCACGGGTTGATCACCAATTAAATTCAGTTTTTCCAGGAGGAATTGGGTAGTTAATCCCTCAACTAAAAGTGTAAACAGTACCACGCCAAAAACCGTAACAATAATATCTTGTCGTCCCTCCAAACTCACCGGAACACTTAAGGCTAGGGCGATGGAAACCGAACCCCGTAATCCACCCCACCACAACACCGTTTGCTGTCGCCATCCTATATCAGACTTGACAAGTGCATTGCTAATCGTGGCTAAGCCGTAAATTGAGATAGCACGGGTGAAGAGAACGGCGCCAATGGCAACCCCAATTAAGCCGAGGTTTTGTCCCAAGCGGGGGAAATCAATTTGGTCCCCGATGAGGAGAAAGACAATTGAGTTGACAAAAAATGCCAGAAAATCCCAGAATTCGGAGACAATTAAGCGGGTGCGGGGGTTCATGCCAATTCGGGAACCAAAGTTTCCCAGAACTAACCCCACAGTAACCACACCAATTACCCCAGAACCGCCAAGTTCCTCAGTAATCAGGTAAGTGCCATAGGCAGAGACTAACGTCAGAGATTGTTCGACGAGGGGTAAATCGAAGCGTTGGGTGAGAAAGGAAATACCAAACCCGATTAAGCAACCGACACCGATACCAACTCCGGCAAAGGTAAAGAATTGGGCGACGGTGGTGGATAGGGAAAATTCCTGCGTACCGAGGGGGATACCGACTAATAAGAGAAAGGCGACGACGGCGACACCATCATTAAATAAGCTTTCCCCTTCCATCAGGGTTTTCAGGCGTTTATCCGCCCCCAATTCTCGAAATAGGGCGATAACGGATACGGGGTCAGTTGCCGCCAGACTCGCGCCGACTAATAGTGCGATCGCCAGGGGTAATTCGGTAAATTGGGTAATGGTAAAGGCAATTCCCAGCACCGAAATCACCACCCCCACCACCGCAAACAGAATCACCGGGATTAAATCCCGCCGTAAATCCCGCCAACGGATATTCCAGGCGGCTTCAAACAGGAGGGGAGGGAGGAAAATCTCTAGAATCAATTCTGGAGATAGGTTCACCAGGCGCACATCGACAAAGGCTAAACCCAAGCCGACAATAACCAGAAGCAAGGTATAGGGGATTTTGCGGAACAACGGAAAAATCCGGGAAACCGTGGCGACGCTGAGAGACACCGACAGCACTAAGAGAAATTGTTCCAGATTCTGCTCAATGGCAGCTTCGCTGATAGCGGATTCTACGGACATGAATAGAACTCCAAGGATACTGGCAATTTTGATATAACAGTACAACCTAGCGCAAGCAACACTATCTAGCGTAGGACTCTTTCCTTTCACCTATGCAATTGTAAGCAAAATTGAGGGAAAGTCACCCAAGCGACCATTAGCCTGATTGCTCTATTCCAAGCACAGCAGAAGCATTATGTCAAGATAAAGATAGAGGCGATCGATCCCCAAGTCAACTGAATTGTAATTTAAATGTAGGGTGTGTTAGCGAAGCGTAACGCACCATTTGTCTGACGTAATACAGCTAAAATTGTGGAATATATTTGGCGATTAAATAGGTGGACTTTGATTAAAGTTAACGGTTGAGATTAGGGAACAGAGAACAGTCAGTCCACTACTTAAACCGGGCGCACGTCTGTGCGCCCCTACATCCGCATTAAACCGCCTTTGCTTGGAGGACAAGTGTAACCTTCTGCCTCCTTCCTACCTTCTAAGGTTCTTCAGTGATTGCAGGCATTGGCTGGAAGGAATTGGGCAATGGGTTCGATGAGATATTCAGTTGGGTCAGATACTGATCAACCGCATCAATTTTCTCCAAATTTCCTTCTTCAATAAACAAATTCCTGGCTTCTAATAGGAAAGAAACCGCCTCTTGTCCCCGTCCAACTTGCTGGAGGGCAATCCCCAGATTGTAAAACGCGAGTGATAGTTTGGGATTGAGCAGAATGGCTTGTTGATATTCGGAAATCGCGTCCTCATACTGCTGATTGCGATGCAGCGCTACGGCTAAATTGTAGTGCGCCAGCGAATCGTAGGGATCGAGTGATATGGCGCGTTCCAGTGCCGCGATCGCGTCCTCGTATTCCCCATTTTTAATCAGTGCGGCTCCCAATTGGCGATAAGCATCCACATTGTCTGGATCGAGCCGCGTTACCCAATCAAATCTGCGAATAGCTTCTTCCACATCCCCTTGTTGCAGAAAAATTAGCCCCAGTCGATAGTGAGCGGGTGCAAATCGGGAATTGATTTGGGTTGCTCTGAGAAAAGAATTTTTGGCTTCGGTAAGCTGGTTTTGTTGAGCCAGTAGCAATCCGAGTTGATAATGGGCTTGTACGAATTGTGAATCGTTGCGAAGGGCTTGCCGTAGTGCCGCGATCGCAGAATCGACTTGGTTTTGTTTGGCTAAGAGCAATGCCAGATTATACTTGGCAACCGCCGAGTTGGGATTGAGGCGAACCGCTTGTGTGTATTCACTCAGCGCTCCCTCAACGTTACCTTGGGCTTCTAATGCCAAGCCTAGATTATAACGAGCGGCAGCTAAATTGGGATCAATCGCGATCGCCTGTTGATAGGCACTAATAGCTTCCTCGATATTGCCTTGCTGGTATAACATCAAGCCCAGATTGTAATGCGCCTCTGGCATATTCGGATCGAGACCAATCGCCATCTGGTATTGTTCAGCCGCCGAGTCAATCTGACCTTGCTGAAACAGGGCATTCCCCAGTAAATATCGTGCCATCGGGATAAACGGATCTTCCTGTAGGGCTTTGCGAAAGGCTAACTCGGCGGTTTTGAAATCGCCGCGATTGTAGCGCATGACACCTTGTTGAAAAAATGTCGCCGCTTCTAGGTCATTCGTGTATAGTCCCTCAACTAACTGCTTACTGTGCTGGCGCTTGGGTAGACTATTGGACAAGGCGGGACTAACCGACAGGAAACTGAGTGCGATCGCGGCGGCGGCAAGTCCAAAGCGGAAGTGGTAGTGTTTAGACATGGTAGAAGACGATGGGGAAATAGAATAAGGAATGTGGGCGGGGGAAAGGTTTATAGCGTCCTATCTTAATAGTGCCAATTTCACTCCCCGATTGGTTCGCCCTTTAAGGGTTAACTGCTTCTGGCAAAATCAGCATGGCATCACCAAAGGAATAAAATCGATAATTATACGCGATCGCTTCAGCATACAACTTCAACAGTCGTTCTCTGCCAATCAATGCACTTACGAGCATCAACAACGTGGAACGGGGCAAGTGAAAGTTGGTAATCAACCCATCAACCACCTGCCACTGATAGCCCGGATAAATAAATAATTCGGTTTTGCCGCAATAGGGTTGCAATTCCCCACTCGCCGCTGCCCCTTCCAACGCCCTAACCACCGTTGTGCCAACGGCAATCACCCGCCCCCCAGCGGCTTTTGTTTGCTGAATTTGTGCCACCGTTGCAGGGGGTATCTCCAACCACTCGCCATGCATTTGATGACTCGTCACATCTTCTACCTCCACGGGGCGAAATGTACCAACACCAACATGCAAGGTAATCGACGCCTGCTCAATTCCGCTTATGTGACATTGTTCCAAAAGTTCAGGGGTGAAATGTAATCCGGCTGTCGGGGCGGCTACTGCACCAGGGATTTGGGCGTATACGGTTTGATACTGATCGGGTGTGGCTTGAGAGTGGGTGATGTAAGGCGGAAAAGGCACTTGACCATAGTTAGGTAAAAGGGTGACTAGGGACTGCCCCTTGGGTAGGTCAAACTGCAATAGACGCCCACTGGTTGCATCATCTCTGGCAATAATTGTTGCCTTCAGAGGAGATCCATTCTTTATATTGTCCTGTCTTGGTGTTTCTGTATCGTCTGAAGATAGGGGAGTCTTCCCATGACTTGCCGGAACAATAGGTTGATCAGGTTCAAAGACTATTGTTGAACCCACTTTTAACCGTCGTCCCGGTTTCACCAATGCCAACCAACAGTTCTGTTCCCGTTCCTCCAGCAATAACACTTCCACAGGCGTACCCGTTACCTTGCGACCATAAAGTCGAGCTGGGATTACCCGGGTATTATTCAAAACCAACAGGTCGCCGGAACGCAACAACTGAGGTAAATCTCGGAAAATGCAGTTTTGGTGCTGAGTTGGAGACTCAACCACGAGCAAACGAGAACTATCTCTAGGGGAAATGGGTGTTTGAGCAATCCGACCCTCTGGCAGATCATAGTTATAGCTGGAAAGCAATAGGTCATTCGTCATGGATGGTTCGATCAAGTACAGCTTATGAGCAATTTTTGACAAATTGGGTAGGTCATGAACGGGTCAGGGTTGTAGCTCTACTCTATACCGCGACTTGCCTTGTGCCATCGGGTACGAATCCCCAAAGACATAAGACCAAGAACTAAAATAACGGAATTGGGTATGATCCCCCAGTAGAGAGCGGGGGCTTTTCCCCTACCAATTCCTGATCCCCGTTGTCAGAATGAAGGTATAGCACTTCCTTGGACTCCACCCCTAGCTGCCCTATGGATTACCTTTATTTTTTAGCCAATGCGAGTTTGACACTGCGAGTGGTTGAGTACCTCCACTCCATGATCCAGCTTCCCGTTCAATATACAACAGTGATTCATCAAATTGATGGCTGGGTCATTAAAGTTAAAATGAACCATCCCCTCACGCCTCAGCAACATGGAGATTTCCAAGCCTTCATGCGCGAACTGGGAATTCCGTTCCAACCCGACATGCGCTTGCAAATGGCGTTTTGGAGCCTCGATACCGGACAATCTCCCATCGATGTCATGCGTCGCTATCAAGTCGCTGTGGTATCTCATGGTAACCCTGACAAGACTGATATTGAAGCGTTTCGCCAACAGTTTACCATGGGACTAGGATACTGCCCAGAAACTTTAGCCTAAGGAGTTCCCAATTAATCAGCCTCCACTATCAAAGCAAGTCCAAACCATCATGCCTTTGTCGGGGCAAGTTTAGCCATTTCAGGGGAGTCTGAATCCAGGCGCATTTTACTACCTTAAGAATAAAGTTAGAAGCCTATGCTCTCCTAATGGTTGAGCGTAGGTTGTTTATGTTAAATAGGTGGAGAAAATTAAAGTTAACGGGGAGGATCGTCATTTGTCATTCGTCATTTGTTGATTGTTCATGGTTCATTGTTGATTGGGAATCTTCTCCCTCATCTTCCCCATCTTCCCCAGCTTCCCCATCTTCCCCAGCTTCCCCATCTTCCCCAGCTTCCCCATCTTCCCCATCTTCCCCATCTGCACCTCCGCACCTCCCCTCCCCTACTTCCCCTTGTGACGTTTATCACTTCTGAGCGTTGCCTTGCGTCAGGTGTATTCGATTTTCCAGTCACGCTTAACGCCGATTTCAGTATAGCCTTAACTGCGATCACGTTCACCCTTTATTAAGATTTAGTTCAATTACTTTTTCCCCGAAATGACCGAAAATTGCAACGTTAATTTATCGGGGATATAACAGTATGCAGCTTGCTTATTTCTGTATGGGCAAAGAACCCATAGAGCCTTGTGTCCATCATATCCAAAGCCATCGATTTAGCCCATATAAATCGATAAAAATGACAGCAGAGGAACTGCTACAGCGATATGCAGCAGGACAACGGGATTTTCAATGCGTCAATTTAAGTGACGAAGTTCTCAGTTGGGCAGATTTGACGGGAGCGAATTTCAGTGGGGCAAATTTGAGTGGAGTAATTCTGAATTGGGCTAACCTCAGTCAAGTTAAGTTGAGATGTGCAAACTTGAGCAACTCTGATTTAAATTGGGCGAATTTGGAACGGGCAGATTTACAGGGAGCAAATTTGAGTGGTGCAGAGGTGAGTGCCGCTAATCTGAAGGAAGCCGATTGGAGTGGAGCCATTATGCCTGATGGTACAATCTGGTCTGAACAAAATGGTAGTCAAGATTCCCGGTTTCTATCCTGGTTGGTTAGATTCTTTAGGCAAGAAAACAATCGCGATTTCTGATTAGAACTTGTCCTACATCCAGGTTAAGCAAAGGGCGGGTTTAGTCATGTTATCAGTTTGTACCAAAACGTTATCGGTTAAACCCGCCCCTACGCTGTCATGCATTTAAATTGGGTATTAGTAGCGAGCAAGATGCTCGCACTACAAGGATTTCCCTATTATTGATATTAAGGTTTAAATGCCGAACAGCTTACGCTATTTAAATAAATTAATATAGTTGATTTTATTTCTACCAACCTACTTAGTCGATCACAGACTTTTGCTCCCCTGCGATCGCAACCGAAAACGTTTCATTGAACTTAGTTTCACTTCCCTCGTTCTCCATTTTTGCCAAACCATGTATCTTGCCATGCACTACCCACGCCTTGAATAACGCCCCGTAGAACTAAACCAATTCCTCGTCCTAAGACTTGCGTTAAAACATAAACTACGCCTTTACCAACCCAGCCGACTGTTCCCCGTAAACGTGGCGCGATCGCATCCCGAAGTTCATAGGCGATGGTGACGGCTAGCTGAGTACCCTGTAGTTGTTCTAATTCTTGGCGTCTAGGGGAATAAATGGCGACTTTTTTGATGCCAATTTCGCTCAAAACAAATAAATCATAGCGACTTTCAAAAATGGCTTGGGGTTCATCGATATATTGGTTCCGCCGATATTTCCAAGATAAATTATTTCTAAATCGGGTAATTTCTCGTGATGACATTAACCGTTTATCATAAAAATTATGCTTAACAATTTCAATATCAGAAAATTCGTTCAACAGGGGTTGGATTACCCCATTAGCAACTTGAATAATTAGATTCTGCAACAATAATTCTGCTCGCGCCATTGCTTCTGGCGTATGGGCAGGATAGGATACATTATCAATCATCAAGGGGGCTTCAAAGAGGCGATTCCCTAATAATTCAATCGCCAAAGGAATTTTATCCAAAATAGCCGTTTGCACTACATCCCGATCTTGCCGCAAAATCTCAACCATTTCGATGGTTTGATTGCCGATAACTAAGGTTGAGTATTGACCAAAAAAGTCAGTTACAGAAACTTGCCATAAATCATGTAATAAGCGCGATCGCTTCTGGGTCAATTGCTCCATTGTTACCTGGGAAAAGCGCAAAGCATCCAGCATCTCCTCAAACTTGTAGAGGACGGTACGCAGTAATTTCCGGCGTCTCTCCACTTGCAGAATATCGATTTCCAAGGGAGTATTCGTCAGATTTGCCAAACTAGAATCCAGTTTGGTCAACGTCACCGCCTGAGGTGTAGACGGTTGAAACTGCAACGCCTCAGAGGAGGTTTTAGATAAGGCACTGGTGGGGGATGGGCGCAGACGATTTTGGGGAACAGGAGGACGAGACGATGAAGGATTTAAACGTGGCTGAGGTTCAACAGGGCTATTACTATTATTAGAGGGAACAAGTCCAGAATCTGTCGGTAATAGCTGATTCACCAGCCAACGGGCTGTCAATAATTCTCGGCGACGTCCCGTCCAAAATAGCCAATCTAGGCGGGATAAATTCCCCTGTTGAAGTTGTGCTGTTACCTGTTTTAAAGCCGCTTCAATCTGTTGTAATCCTGACTGGCGTAATTGGGTATGCCAGCGTGGGGGAGGTAATGAATTGGCGGGGGTGGGTAACATTTGCCAGTAGGATTCACCCGCTTTGACTTGTCGAATGGCTTCCACAATTAAGGTGATGGCACAGCCTTTAGCACAGTAGCCTTCCACTCCCAAACCTTTGGCGACGGTGAGTTGGCTAGGTTCAGATGGAGCGGTTAGCAATAAGATGGGTAGGTTGGGATAATCTGTCTTAAGTTGTTGGCACAAGGATAGTCCGGTTAGGGGACTGCCGAGCGATCGCCCTAGTGCCAAATCTAAGATAATTAAATTAACCTGTTCTTGGGAGAGTAAGGTGGTTAGGCGTTCCAGGGCTGCCGTTGCTGTATCCACCTCCGCCACGATATCTAAATCAGCAAAGGCTTCTAAGGCAGTGACTAAACCTAATCGGAAAATTGGGTCATCGTCAATGAGTAGGATTTGAGTGGATTGATTGGTCATTTGTCATTCGTTATTCGTCATTTGTCATTTGTCATTTGTCATTCGTCATTTGTCATTCGTTATTTGTTATTCGTTATTTGTTATTCGTTATTTGTCATTGGACATTGGACATTGGACATTGGACATTGGTCATTGGTCATTTAGACAGGGCGGGTTTAGTGACATTATGGTGAACAAAAAAATGATAAGCTGTCATGCATTTAAATTGGGAATGGGTAGCGAGCAAGATGCTCGCACTACAGGGATTTCGCTATTACTAATATTAAGGTTTAAATGCCGAGCCGCTTAGTAGTGAAACCCGCCCCTACACATAAAACCCTTTTCTAGTCATGGATCATTTACCTTCCCCATCTTCCCCATCTTCCCCATCTTCCCCATCTCCCCCATCTTCCCTATCTTCCCCATCTCCCCCATCTTCCCCATCTCCCCCAGCTCCCCCATCTTCCCCAGCTCCCCCAGCTCCCCACCCTCCTACCCTCCATTCTGTTGGGATTTCCAAAGAGCGATCGCGGCTTGGGCTTGTTGGTAAAGCGCCCGTTCTGGCGGAATCTGGGCGGCGGTGGCGATCGCGGCGTCAAATCGTCCTTGGGCGGCTAGGGCGGCGGCGGCTTCGAGGATGGGACGATCTTGGGCGGTTTGGATTTGGGCAACCCATTGGGCGATCGCGCTTTGAGCTTCAGCATACAGCATTCGACCTGGACGAATCTGATTGGCGGTGGAAATGGCGGCGATTAAATCTCGACGTTGGGCGAAGGCGCGGGCTAAGTCGAGGATGGGTTGATCTTCTAGGGTTTGGATTTGGCGATTCCATTGGGCGATCGCAGTTTGGGTTTCGGGGTGTAAAGGTTGACCTGGCTCAATTTTACTGGCTTGGGCGACGGCGGCGTTTAATTGATCAATGGTTCCCCCGGCGGCTAGCTGTTGGGCAGTTCTGAGGATATTGCGATCGTCGATATGTTGAATCTGTTTGCGCCACTGGGCTATGTTGGTCTGTGCTTGGATACGCTGGGGGCGATCGGGTGTGATTAGCGTAGCTTGTTCAATCGCCATCTGTAGCAGGGGGCGCTGCTCAAAGCTGGCAGTCATTTGGGCAAGACGTAACTGGAGACGATCTTGGAGTTGAGCCTCCCACTGAATGGCTTGGGCGGCGGCTGACGTTTGCACCGGACTTTTGCCATCCAGTTGGCGAACAGCGGTTAAGGCATCAATGAAGGCGAGGATAGTGTTTTGTTGCACCAGTTTTCCGGCTTGCCCTAAGCGTAACCAATCTTGAGCTTCTTGATACAGGGAGGTATTAATCGGAATTCCTTGGGCAACCTGAATCACCCCCTGATACTCTTGATTTTGGAAGCGAGTGGCAGCAATTTGGAGTAACGTGCGACTCCAATTCGACAGATCACTCTGGGCTTGGGCTTTAATATAGCTATTAGGATCAACCTTGGCTGCTAACGCGATCGCTTGTTCGATCTTTGTCAGTTGATTCGATTTGGCTAAATCTCGTGCCTCTTGCAGTTGTGTCCACGCCTGTTTTTCTGCCGCCAACTGCTGGGTCAGGGTATCATAGCGGGATACACTCCAGTATTGGTCATTCAGGCGGGACAGTTGGCTGATTAGTTTAGCCGCCTGCTGCCAGTTTTGTACTTTCAGGGCATCTTGAACCTGACTGACAATTGCCTGAGCCTGGATTCGTTCCTGTTTCCAGGTAGCGATTTGGGCTTGAGCTTCGGGATATAGGGGACTACTTACAGGGATTTGCATCGCCATTTTCAGGGCATCGGTATAGTTTCCCTGATTCAGGGTTTCCCGGGCAAATTGCAGTACCATTTGAGACCATTCCTGCAGCAGTTGCTGCGCCTGGGGATACAGGGAATGGTTGGGCGACCAATATTGCACGATCGCGATCGCCTCTAAAAGTTGCTCAAATTCTCCGGATTGGGCAGCCAGTTGAGCGCAGTATAATCGTTCGCTATCCGGGGATAAAGGAGAAATGCGTTGGCAATTTGCCGGAGGTGGCAGTTTGGTGAGTAATAATGTACCACCAATGACCATACTGCCGACAACGGACACGATCATCAACCACAGCAATGACCACCGCAAAAACACACCTTGGCGGCGTTTGTAGGCTGGGTTTGAGCGCCTGTCTCGGACAACTTTGGCATCTAAGTGTCCCGTTTCTGCTAAACTCGATGCCTTAGAGCCTCTTGCGAGTCGGATGACTAACTTATGTCCCCGAGGTTTGCGAGTAGGCAGGGAAGTATGGAGATGAAATCGGGGCAAGTCTCGTTTGGACACAGATAGAAAACAACTGGTAATTCATTGTTCACCGTTTATTGTCCATCATTGTATTCCCAATCAACCGTAAATTTGGGTGATTCGCAATCCGTTCAATAGAGTCCACAATAAGATGAGGAATCGTTTTGGAGTAGTTAGGGTGGCATGAGGCTGAGCATTCGCCATTGGCTAGCAGAACGCCACATTGAACTTGCCCAACTGGGACAGGATAACGCCCAGTTGGCGGGCATTGCGTTTCGCATTGCCCAAGACATGGAGGTTAAGAGTCTGAATCCCTTTGCGATTAGTGTCTTGACCGAAGTGTTGGAGTTACCGTTAACTGTCGCTTGGCAAGTCGCGCCGATTTTGTCTCAGTTAACGGTGGGGTTGCTGCGGATTTTGAGTCGCAAGAAGCCCTTACGCCGGAGTGAAGGCACCTGGCTAAGTTTTCAGGTGGCGTATCTGAACGCATTACAAGGAATTTTAGAGCAAGAAGCCCAACTGCGAAGACCCTGGGTGAACCGCGCCCAAGTCCCGGCGTCACCGAATATTGATGAACCTCTGGTTGATCCCCAATTAATTGCTCTACTGAAAACCCTGCGCCCTGGACGTCTCAGTGATTCCCAAGCTGAACAAGCCCTGTCATCTGTGGCAAATTCCTTTCTGGTGCAGCAGATGAATAATTTAGCGATCGCCTGGTTTGTGGCGAATGGGGCGGAGGAAACGGAAGCGAAGTTATTAACCCAACGGTTAAGTAATGGACTCGCGGGTCATTTGCTCAAGGTGATTGCCGAAAATGCGCTACCCTTGGCGCAACTGCAAAAGTTTGTTCGGTTAGGTCATTTAAGTAACACCCTCAACACCCCTCCAGAAGAGGATGAGGAGGAAGAGTTTTCCACGCCCCAATTGACCCTGGATTTGGATCGAGAATATTATCGGGCAGAACTTTCCCGGTCATTAAGCGAACCCTTATTTGCCGAACCCTTTTCCCTCAAGGAAATCTACGTGTCCCTGAACGGCAGACGCCTCCCTACCACGCTGGGACAAGAAAACCGGGAACGACGCCGCAAACAGGAGCTAGACCCTGCCTATCTCGCCGCTGCTTCCTCGCCACCGACAGATTTAATGGCATGGGTGATGGCTCAATTGAATGATAAACATAGTATTGCGGTGATTGAAGCCGATGGTGGCTGTGGGAAAACCAGTTTCTGTCAGATGTTAGCGGCACGGGTAGCGCAAGAGCTGTATCCCCAGTGGATGCCTGTGATTATTCGCCTGCGGGATGTCACCTTGGGTCAAACCTTGGAGCAAACCTTGGAAACAGCCTTCCCGGTGGGACGGTTCACGGATACCGACGGGTGGTTCTCTCGCAGTTCCCCCCCTTGTTTGCTGATTTTAGATGGTTTAAATGAATTGCCCCGTTCTCCCCAGACGGAGCGTCACTTGTGGACGTTTATGGATCAGGTGATGCGGTTCCATACCCAGAAAAATGGGTCAAATTCGCCTCGCCACAAAATTATCCTCACCAGTCGCCCGGTGACCTTGGATGGTGTGTTGGCGCGTAGGTATCGCCATAGTAGTCTACCGCCACTGCAAAGCCGACTCCAGCGCATTGCCATTGAACCGATGGCGAAGGAGGAATTCCGCAAGTGGTTTCTCCAGTGGGCAAAACTGCAATCCAAATCAATTGCCCAGTCGTATTTTAATTTCTTAAAGCATGGTGGCGTATTTCAGCCGCAATCTCCGAATCCTGATTTAGTGGCGCTGCTGACTCGTCCATTAATGCTGTATTTGGTGGGAATTTTACATCGAGATGCCTTAATTGACGATCGCATCTTTAAAATGAGTCCGGCTGAGGTGAAATTTGAAATCTATGACCGGATTTGTCGCTGGTTGCTGGGGGAACCGACGAGTGGGAGTGGACCGCCCTTGGAGTTAATTCGCGAAGGCTTTTCCCATGCAGGGCGTTCCCTAGAAGCGATCGCCAATCTCTTGGAAGGACGTTCCCCGCAACAGTTACGCCGTCAAATGCAGGGGACAGCCCTGACGATTTTGCAGACGGGTCAGAATCAAGTGACACAAACAGTAATCCAGAATCGGTTCCAGAATCAAGAAACGACGGACTCTTTTACCCAACCCCTACCCACGTTCTTTTTCCGCACCCAGCCCAGAGATAAAGCCGGAGACTGGGTGAAGTCCTCACGGCGCCAATCCTCTGCGTCTCAGAAAGCGGCATCAGCCCCCCTCTCCATTGAGTTTTCTCACCCTAGTTTAGGCGACTATTTAGCTGCCGAAGAAATTGCCCTGCAACTGAAGGCATTGACGCAAAAGCTGCCCAACCAGTATGGAGAAGTCTCGTTTGGGATTGACTCCTCTTCCCATGTGGCTGAACATCTTTATCAGTTGTTGGGGTATGGTTTATTGTCTCCTCAAATTGAGGAATTGGTGATTGAGAGACTACGACGAGAGCAACAGCGTAATGCGGACGCCTTTTCCTTCCCGGTATTATTTCAACGACTCTATCGCTTCTATCGCGCCTACTGTCGCGGACGGTGGTTTGATGAAGGGGTGGCTCATCGGGTTCACGAACAGTTGCGGGATTTGAACAATCCCTTGAATACGTTACAAATTGATGCCACCGTGGGATTAAATGTCTTTTTAGTCCTCTGTTCAGCCGCCAAAGAAGCCAATCTCCCCTTCTGGCCCTGTGGCAATCCAGAGATTCCCCAGGACTTTGATGCCGATCAATTGTTAAGTTTTATGGGTCGTACCGTTGCCCTATCTCCTACCACATTTTGGCAACGGGCGAGACGAAGTTTGGCTCAGATTCATTTACCCCAAGCTTGTTTAAATCGGGTAATGCTGGCAGAGGCGAATCTTGTCCATGCCGATTTATCGACGGCTGAGTTAAGTGGGATTAATTTAGCAGCAGCTAATTTACAACAGGCAAATTTAGCCTGGGCAAGTTTAGTCGGGGCAAATTTAGCGGATGCGGATCTCAAAGGGGCGCAGTTAGAAGGGGCGAATTTATTGGGGGCGGATCTGCGGGGTGCTAATTTAACGTCAGCGAATTTAACCAATGCTTGTTTAGTAGATGCCCAGTTAGATGAACCGAATAAACAGTTTGCGGTTAAAAGTGGAGCGTTCTTTTCCTGGGACGAGTTTCAGTCCTATTACCAATCTTTGGTTGTCTCTCCCTTCGTGAAAACCATCGAAGAGGAGCATTTGTTTGAAGATGATCCGATGATTTTCATTGAGAGTGCCGAAGGGGAACTCATGTTACCAACCATTTACTCCCAAGGGAGCGATCGCTATGATGGGGAAACTGAACAGTTTGACCGTGAGCGATTAAATGCCCAAGCTACAGTGTCGGAAACGGATCAGTATGCTGGGGAGACAGCCCAAGTGGATGAGTGGGTAACTGAAGCCCCGGTGTCGGAAACGGATCAGTATAGTGGCGATACGCAGCAATTGGACGAGATGGGACAACACCCGTCGAATACAGAGCAGTATGCTGGGGAGACAGAACAGATCGACGATTGGCAATTCTCCGAGTCGGAAACTGAAGAGGAACAGTTAGAAGCGGGCGCGGAACAAGAGACTGGCGTGTTTCATGAAGATACGATTATGTTGGATGAGGAGGATGATTATTAGTCATTTGTCATTTGTCATTTGTCATTTGTTATTTGTCATTTGTCAAGGTTTGAGGAACATTTACAGAACCTAACCTCGTCCGGTTTATTTTCACCACCCTACTTATTGGCTGCCATCTGTTGAGAAAAATTTATTTCTTAAAGATATATTTTTGTCGCAGCTTATCCAAAAAACTCTGGAGCCTTAATTTAGCTAACCGTATCTTTGTTAAACGGGGAATACTACCCGGTTGATTTTGGCTTAAATCAAAAAAATCGTTGACATCCGCTAAAATTATTTTCAGGCGATAGATAATATTTTCATACCGATATTCCGCCAAAAAATGTTCATCTAAAGGCTTGAGTGACGGATTTTCTATAACTTTGAGAATGCGTTTAATATCATACTCTTGAGAATATACCGCAATTTTATAGCAATTAAACCCCGGATCTAAATAATCCGATAATCCCCCGTTCACACTCGAAAAAACCTGACAGCCACAAGCCAGGGCTTCCATGGGTTGCAGCCCAAAGCCTTCACTTACCCCCTGTTGCGCCCAATACTCAGCCGAATCATACAAATAAACTTTAGCCCGATTGAAGAGTCCCACTAAATCCTCGACGTAGGA
Source organism: Coleofasciculus sp. E2-BRE-01 (assembly GCF_040221695.1). Taxonomy (NCBI): domain Bacteria; kingdom Bacillati; phylum Cyanobacteriota; class Cyanophyceae; order Coleofasciculales; family Coleofasciculaceae; genus Coleofasciculus; species Coleofasciculus sp. E2-BRE-01. The sequence goes on from NZ_JAVKEA010000217.1 coordinate 150,227, forward strand.
ATCAACAACTTTAACGCGACAATGCTTCTGTAACTCTGGTATCAAGTCCTGAAGTAAATACTCAGACGATTTCCGCGCCTGAACTAACACATCAATATCCCGTTCTCGATTGAAGTTCTGAAATTCTTCCGAAATATGATTAGGTAAATAGTAAATTAAAGAATTAGGCGATCGCTGTCCCCAATATCCCATAGTATTGCGACTAACGGTAATAATAGGGATACGCGCCGGAAGTTGAAATCGATACCCAGCACTATGGGCATGGTAAATAACCGGATGTAACTTTAACTTTGCCACAAGTTTGGGACTATCAAATCCCCAACTGACCACAAAAATAACATTATTTAAATCCTGTTTTTTGAGCAAATCATCCAGGAACAGCGTATTCTTTTCCCGTTGACGATAGGTGACTACCTCCGCAGGACAAACCTGCTTTGCCAGACTCAGGGTTTTCAACTCCGCCCAAAGACCGCCGCAAGCAAACTTGCCATAAGTTCCAGGGACTAAAAAGTAAAGGGTTCTCAAAACACTAATTGCCTCAGTGAGATCGTCTAGTTTAATATACTAAGTAGGTGGACACAATTAAAGTTAGCGGTGGAGATTAGGGAACTCTTAACTGGGAACAGGGAACAGTAAGGGTTTGAGGCTTGTTTGCATATTAGAGTTTGTAGTAAGCGCTAAAGCGCTTCTGGCACGCTTCGTGCCTACTACGAACCTAGCTTAAGTCAGTGACATTCGTTTTAACCCCCTGTGTCACAAAGTCCGAGGGCATGCTTTTGACCCTTCGCTTCGACGGCTTACGGATATTGGCGAGCAGGTCGGAAAATATAAAACTTTACTAAACTTTTATATTCAGCGGGTTAGATTTCATCGTAACTCTACCCATTTTGCTGATGATTGATCGAAACTAGAGAAAGCAGATGCACCCTGCCTGAAAAAAGACCCTAAATGAATATGAAAGGGCAGATGCACCCCTGAAACCCTGACAGCCGCCCACATTCTGATTGACAGCACGTACTTAAATCGAAATGTGGGCTTCACTTCTAGGGTAGAAATTTCTAGGGGCAATTGTTGTGATCTAAATTTCCGCTACTGTGTGGTAAAAACGGACTTTTTAGTGATAGCGATCACTAAAGCATCGGTCTAGTAATCCCAGTTAGCGATAAAAAAAGTAATACGTCAATTGTAGGGGCAGCGCTGGGGGAATATTGCTATTCAGGATATCGAGTCAAGGTGTTTCTTTTTTCTTGATAAAACTGACTGGCAACGAATCCGAGGGAATAAATGAGAGCTGCATTACTAGAAGCTCCCACGGCTGCACCAATAACGGGAAGAATTTCGACAAAACTCAAACCCCCTTTAAGAACTCCGGAACCCCCTACAGATAAGCCGAAAATTGCTAGAACTTCACCGCGTCGCGTTGGCTCTTTTAGCGAAAATCCATAAGCCGCTGCAATGCGATAAACCATCTGTGCTTGGAGTGCTGTAACCGCCGCTAGCTCAATCCCAAACAAAGCCAGCGCTAAAGGGGGAATAAAGTTGGTGATTAATCCCAACCTACCTCCTTTGATTGCTGTATCCACCATAATCCGGTGAGCTAGCTGTTCGGATGTGTCAAACGGGTACTCCTGTCGCAGCTTGTCTACGTCTTTTTGAGCTTGCTCCAAATCCACTTGACCCAATGCAGCAGCGAGCAAGCTAATCCCTGGGACTTTGGCAGCATACTTAGTCAGCGGGTGTTCTGCAATAGGTGTCAAGATTTTGCCCACCGTTTCCGTTCCTGGTTCTACGAATCGCACAGCCGCAGGGCGAACAGCTTCTCCTACAGCTTTGCTTGTGCTGGTAATGGTATCAGCCGCCGATTGCGTGGCTTTAGTCGCCAACTGAGTGGCAAACGTGGCGACTTGAGTGGTTGTTGCGATCGCGTCACTGATATGGTCTGTCAATGAACTATTTTTCCGCTGTGCTGTCATCTTTCAGTTAATTTTTATACATTGTGGTGGTTGTCACTTCCACTCTAAAAGAACAAAGACTCAATATCATCTATCATTTGATAGTAAAACTCAGTCAATAAGTTTTTGTTATCACACTATTGACTTAACAAAAGAGGCTCAGTTAAGCTGCTAAGATCTAAAATCTCAAATGAGATGCGGTCTGAGTCGCATTATGATTCACTATAATTAAACGTCAGTAGTGACTGAAGAGTCGTGAATAAACATCCCCTGTTTCGGTCAATAATCAAAATTCTAGGATTTTACCTAGCCCTGGGTTTGGGTGTTTCGACACTACCAGCTAACGCCCAGTTTCGAGAGGACTTTGAGCAAGACTTTCAACAACAATGTCAGCGAGCCAGACAAGCTCCTGGTGTCAATTTGAGTGAAAGAACTGAATACGACAGGCGTCTCGAACAAGCGTATGTTTTGCCTCGGCAAAATCGACCAAGTTTAGTCGGTTGTGATTTGCGATCGGCTGATCTCAGAGGAGCCAATTTAGGAGGCGTTGATCTCAGCGCTGCCAACTTTAGTCCTAAAACATCGGTGAATCGGGCAATTGTCACAGAAATTCCCGCCAATCTCACAGGAGCAAATCTGAGCAATGCCAAGCTAGATTATGCTAACTTGACTCGTGCCATTTTAGCCAATGCTAATTTTCGCGGCGCTCGGTTGTACGATACCAATTTGAGTGGCGCTCAAATCGTTGGTGCTAGCTTAGATGGTACATTTGCCTCTTATGTCATTTTATACGGGGCAAATTTGAGTGGATCAACTCTGAGCTTGGGAAATTTTAGCTCGGCGAGAATGACAGGTGCTGATTTAAGCAATACAAATCTTTTTCGAGCCAATTTGACATTAGCAGACTTAACTAATGTCAATTTCAATGGGGCAAATCTCAGTGAAGCTGATTTAAGCGGCGCGAACTTGACAGGCGCAAAACTCATCGAAACTGATTTGCGGGGAGCAACAGGTGTCAATTTGCAGGGAGCGCAGTTATGCCGAACCACGCTTCCTGATGGCACAGTAGCGGCTCCAAATTGCGTGGTGACGGATAATAATCCATCTGTTGAGGTACGTCCAGAATTGTTTTAGGGAACAGGGCTGTAGAGACGCGCCATGGCGCGTCTGTCTGGTGGAACGAACGTCTGTTGTAGGGGCGGGTTTTACCATTAACGTTTGGTATTCACCCGGATGTCACTAAACCCGCCCCCAACGGAGTGCAAAAATTTTAAGGGCAAATGACGAATGACAAATGACGAATGACAAATGACCAATTAACAATCTCGATTTGATACCGTACCATCTGCTAGCGTCGTTTGGCATAAAATAGCATCTCGCCAGTCAGCCCCGTCTAGGTTAGCCCCCTGTAAATTTGCGCCCTCTAAGTTTGCACCTTTGAGATAAGCATTGGTGAGATTGGCATTCTCTAATAGAGCGTTGCTCAAATTGGCGCGGGTGAGAAAACTATCGATCAGGTTTGTATCTCTTAAGTCCGCATTACTAAGGTTGGTATCCACCAGAGAAGCCTCCATCAAGTCGGCATTCCTAAGAATAACATTGACCAAATCAGCACGGCTGAGTTCAACCCTACTTAATTGAGCCAACCGGAGATTAGCACCTCGCAGGTTGGCTCCTTTGAGTTTAGCGTCTTCTAGATTTACCTCTCGTAAATCACACCCCATACAGCTATTGGTTTCTAGCAATTGGCGTACTGTATCTGCATCTTTCAGGAGATGGGTTGCTGCTGTGGCTACAGCGTTGACGTTAACTGTAGCCACAGGTGAGAGTAGCATAAGGAAAATGGTAGTAATTAGACGCCCATCGTTCATTATTTATGGTTCATGGTTCATGGTTCACATCACCGCAAGGTAACAAACTCCTCAGAGGTCGAGGGATGAATACCAACGGTAGCATCAAAATCGGCTTTTTTCGCTCCCATTTTCACAGCGATCGCAACGCCCTGAATAATCTCAGCTGCTGATGCTCCAACCATGTGCGCTCCTAGCACTTTATCGGTAGTTTCGTCAATCACTAACTTGACCATAACCCGTTCCTCTCGACCCGTGAGAGTGTGATACAAGGGGCGGAAACGGGCGCGATAGACTTTCACCGCATCGCCATGCTTTTCCCTGGCTTGGGCTTCGGTTAAGCCTACTGTTGCTGCTTCTGGGGTACTAAATACCGCCGAGGGGACATTTTCATAACTCATAACCCGAGATTTGCCGCCAAATTCTGTATCGGCAAAGGCACGCCCTTCGTTAATCGCAACGGGCGTCAAATTAATCCGATCTGTACAATCTCCAACCGCATAGATATGAGGTTGAGAAGTACGGCTGTACTCATCTACCGCGATCGCATCTTGACAGAGATCGACTCCAGCCTTATCCAAACCTAGATTCTGGAGATTCGGCTTGCGCCCTGTGGCGGCGAGAAAGATATCTCCAATTACCGTTTCCTCATACTTGCCGCAAACCGTAACCTTTAATCCATCTCCTGTCTTCTCAATCGCTGTCGGTACGCTACCCTCCAAAATCCGGACACCGTGTTGCTGCATTCCCTCCTGGATTTGAGTGCGAATATCGTCATCAAACCCCCGCAAAATCTTCTCCTTGCGAATAATCTGAGTTACCTCAGAACCCAAGCCATGCATAATACAAGCAAATTCCACACCGATGTAACCACCGCCGAGAATCACCACTCGCTTAGGTTGCTCCTTGAGTAAGAACATATCATCGGAGATAATCGCATGTTCTATACCCGGAATATTTGGCGTAACCGGGTGTCCACCCACGGCAATCAAAATTTTATCCGCACTCACTCTATGTGACGCCGTACTGCTATTGGGAGACTCAAAAATCTCTAACGTATGAGGGTCAACAAACTTGGCATAACCCCGAAACAGTTGCACTTCGGAATTATCCAACATCCGCAGGTAAACTCCATTGAGGCGTTCGAGTTCCTTTTGCACCGCCTCGATCATTTTATGCCAGTCGAGAGTGCTTTGTACAGGACTCCAGCCATACCCTTGCGCCTCTTCAAACACCTCCGGAAAATGAGAGGCATAAACCATCAGTTTTTTGGGAATACAGCCGCGATTCACACAGGTTCCTCCCAAGCGGCTGAATTCGGCTACTCCTACCTTTGCCCCATATTGTGCTGCTCGTCGTGCTGTGGCAATTCCGCCTGAACCGCCACCAATAACAAACAGATTAAAATCGTAACTCATAACTTGGTTAACTCCGTTTGATCAGCATGTGAACTACTTATCACTGTACGCGAATAGCATTATGTATTGATTTCCCTAGAACTGAGTTGATAAAAGACTCGTTGTTCTGATTCAATGAACTGTATGTTTTAGCTGACTTTCGCGTTGATCCTTGAAGGCAGTTGGTGAGGCTTAATCTTAAACACCAGCATCTACCAACAACGGCTGAATCGCCTCCCAAGTTAACCCCTGCTGAATGTAACGAGGTGCATCTGGATTATAGGGACTCGCGACGCGATCAATTTTGACAATTTCTGCTTCGGGTGGTATTACAGGCACATCCGGATCGAAAGCCGTTGGACGCATCAACGAACTAGAAAACCCCTTGTAAATAGCAATCTGATCCTCTTCGCCAGCAATTTGAGCGGTAACGAGTAAGACTTCTTGAGGATACTTAATCGTGTATTGTTCTAAACGCTGTCCAATAGAAGTTCCTTTGTTCATAGTTGGCTAGTTATTCGTCATTCGTCATACTCGCTTTCCTTGAGAAGCAAGCTACGTCATTTGTTGATTGGGAAATCTCTCCCTCATATTCCCCATCTCCCTCATATTACCCAGTTTCCAACTACTGTTCCATGGCGATTCGTCCCTGTTTCCCTAAGCGAATTAAAACAAAATAGCTCAAGTACAGAACATAAATCAATAATCCAACAATGCCAATAAAACCCAAAAATTGAGGAGAAGACTCAGGATGGAAATATTGTTTAAAGAGAAAGGGAGGTTCTAGCCAAACTCTACAGGCAAGCGTTTCCAAAGCGTCTGGAGTAAACGCGCATCCCAGAGACGGAAGACTCCACAAGACACCAATCCCACAGTAAATCGTTATTGCCCAGCGCCAAGCCGTCAGCGTAAGTTTCAGCAGATTCGTCGGTTGATCCTCAATATCCTCATTCACATCTACCCAGAACCAGAGGGAGATGGGAATCAAAACTCGGGCAAGCCAACCCGATATAAAACCAATGGGCCACGAGGCAATCATGATATAAACCGTAATTGCCAGTAAACTGGACACGCGCCAGTAGATAATTAATAGGCGCACCATGGCATCAGCTTTTTTGACAAAAGCCCATATAATTAGGATCAGGGGAATCAACACCGTAAATAAAACGGCTAACCGATAGTCTGTCCAGACTAATGCTTGCAGAAGTTGATCGGGCATAGCTAATAGCCGACGAGTTCCTTTGATTTAACAGTATAGTGACACCGCGATCGGTTCACCTCCCAAATTGTACGGTAATGTTGCCATTTCCGCTTCGGGAATATTATCGATTTCAATTACTGGACGGGTGTTCTAGTGTCCTGGACAACGGGTTCTCAGGAACAAAAAAAGCAGCCGGAATCACCCGAAGGAGTTCCAGCCACCAAACTGATTCACTGAATTCATCCATACAAAATCGGCACGGATAGCAGATGAAGAGTCCTTATTCGTCGTAGACGCGGCACTCATCTGCATCAGGATTTTCTTCGCAATACTTCTCGAAGGAGGTTTTCTTTGTGCCTTTTTGCTTCTGATGTGATGCCTCAGCTTGTAACTCTTCTACCGAATCCCAAGCTACCGCACAGTCTGGGGACTCTGCGCCTTGAGCGTCACAAACAGTTCTAGCTTGCTGACGCTCCCGATCAATTTGTTCTTGAATATCACTCATGGCTTTCCTTTTTTCCTGATTACTGCACTAATGTATTGTACAGAACGCCTATTTATTTGGTGTTGACCGCCCTGAAATATATCCAAGTCGGTACTTAGAGATCATTAAGATTCTATAGTTTAGCGTTTCGCAGAAGCCGATACGCTGTTTACAATTCTACACGATCTACTTGACTACCGGAAGTAGGGGCTGTTTAGCAGTATTTATCCCCCAAGCCTAGAAATATCGTAAAATCTCATTTCTTCTCCTCCCCTCCACCTTGGCTTCCCTGCGTTCTGACCCCAGTCCCTTGGGAGTTAGCCGAATTGGAGTTATCATAAGGCTTTGCACCTGTAGCCAACCCGAAAAAACCCTACCCAGGGAAAACCTCAGTAAAAGTCATGGCAAATTTGATGAAGTGGGTAAATGCCTTATCAACTCGTCCGTCCTTGGAAACAGCGATCGCGGAAGTGGTAGAGCGTCTGGAACAATCGTTGTCGATGCCTGCGGATTTGGGTCTGGTGTTCATCTCTTCAGCTTATGCCAGCGAGTATTCCCGATTAATGCCCCTGCTACAAGAACGGTTATCTGTACCAGTGATCATTGGTTGTGGGGGAGGTGGCGTGATTGGCATGAATGCCCAAGGTCAACCTCAAGAAATCGAAGCAGAACCCGCTCTATCAATCAGTTTGGCAAGTATGCCAGAGGTTTCAGTGCGGGCGTTTCATATTCCTGGGAGTGATTTGCCGGACTTGGATAGTTCACCCAGTACTTGGGTGGACTTAATCGGTGTTTCTCCCCAAGAGCAACCTCATTTCATCTTATTAGCCGATCCCTTTTCCTCGAAAATCAATGATTTGTTACAAGGGCTAGATTTTGCCTATCCGGGTTCGGTTAAGGTGGGAGGATTAGCCAGTGCCAGTGCCATGGGAGTTCAGAGTGGGTTATTTTATCGTGATTCGGAACTATACTCTGGAGGTACGCTACATCGAGAAGGTACAATCGGCGTGGCGTTAAGTGGGAATGTGGTACTAGACCCAATTGTTTCCCAAGGCTGTCGTCCCATTGGTCAACCCTATCAAATTACCAAAGGCGAACGAAATATTGTACTGGAACTAGCGGATAGTAACGGGATGAGCTTCAGTGAGGTGGAATCCCAGCCACCGCTAGCTGTGCTGCGTGACGTAATTCAAAACCTGAGTGAGAGCGATCGCGAATTGGCGCAACATTCCCTATTTATTGGCATTGCCCGTGATGAATTTAAGCAAAGTCTGGGTCAAGGGGATTTCCTGATTCGCAATCTGTTGGGCGTTGATCCCAGACTGGGTGCGATCGCGATTGGCGATCGGGTGCGCCCTGGTCAACGGATTCAGTTCCATCTACGAGACGCTCGCACCTCTGAGGAAGATTTAGAATTACTCTTACAGAATTATCAAAACCAAGTCAATCCCACCCCAGAAACAGCAGGAGCATTAATGTTTTCCTGTTTAGGGCGGGGTCAAGGATTGTATGGCAAACCCGATTTTGATTCCCAACTCTTGTGTCGCTATATCAATAATATTTCAGTTGGCGGTTTCTTCTGTAATGGCGAGATTGGACCCGTTGGCGGGAGTACATTTTTACACGGCTACACGTCAGTATTTGGCATTTGTCGGCAACCGTAAGTAGGTGGACACAATAAAAGCTAACTGTGGAGATCGTCATTTGTCTTATGTCATTCGTCATTTGTAGTTAGTAGTGGCGTGACACAACTAAAATTGTGGAATAGATTTGACGTTTAAACGGGGCGCAAGCCTTGCGCCCCTACAATGCTAATTCACCAATTAAGGTGTGCCACGCCGCCATCGTGGGTTAGGCGGAAACTCAATCGGCAACATAACTGTTTAATTCAATATCTGCCGTAACCCACCAAAAACAGTATTTGGGGAATTTTAAGATTTACCCGCAAATTTATCCACTGTCGAACTATTAAATGAGCTGGGGTTTTGGGTGGCGATCGCTCCCAAGGATTGATTGGGGATAGTTACGAGGGTTGATATACAGCCTTTTCCATGCTGGTGAGGTACATTGAGAATAAGACTTTTGCGCTCACAGAGGCTAATTTCGTCTTGTTACTGCACCTCACTAGACTGAGAAATGCTGTAAATAGCTATACTTTTCGTCCAACTAAAGACTTAAAATCACAAACCAAGCAAGAACAGCACTCAGTAAGTAACCAAAGCTCATTTCGGAGCAATCTGCGTAATCAGGAATGTGTGTCTTTTTATACTTATCAATGTTAGATATTAAAAAACCTATACTCCAAACTGTAACGACTATATTTACAAACCATCCTAAATTTGAATTTAAAATTGCCAATAATGAAATAATTATTGCCGTCACAGTATAAGGTAAACCTTCTAGCCAATCTTCTAACCAAAATTGTTTCATGACTTTAATTCCTCTTTTAAATTTTTTCAATTAGTAGACTACTTGTAATCTTTTAGCGCTAGCTCAACTTGATGACTCAGAAGCCAGGAGAAGCGCCATTACACACCAAATCTGTTTGGGAAAGGCAAGTATTAGCCAACCATCATTTTAAAGGAGTGGGATTGCTGCGTCAATCCTGCTTTCATTGTTCATTTGGGCTAAAGGCTTCAACGAGTTCCTCAAGAGTGCAATTGAGTATCTGCAATAATTTCTGGGTTTGCTCTGGATATAGCCGTGGTCTTTGTCCTCCTGTCTCCCATAGGGAAACGGTACCAACAGTGACATCCATCAAAATTGATATTTTCCGTTGGGTTAAGCCAGCACGCTTCCTCAAGTACGCAAACGTTATTGATTCTTCTTCGTTTGCCATTTTGCATCCTTATTAACTTTAGGTTGATCAGTCTTTTTGGACAAGTATTAGTCAACCATCATTTTAAAGGAGTGGGATTTTTGGGTAAATCCGGCTTTCACTGCTCATTTTGGCTAAACGCTTCGACGAATTCCTCAAGGGTGCAGTCGAGTACCTGTAATAATTTCTGAATTTGCTCTGGAAACAAACGCGGTCTTCGTGCGCCCGTCTCCCACTGGGAAACAGTCGTAACAGTTACATCCATGGCAATGGAGATCTCGCGCTGGGTTAAACCCGCACGTTTCCTTAAATAGGTAAATGTGATTGGTTTTTCTTCACTTGCCATATCACATCCCCATAAAATTTAGGTCTAGCGGGAAAGGTTGACAAATTTCGGTCAACCTAAATCTACTAGGCATAGAAAAAGACAGGCGAGGCGGACTTTGTTTGTGTGGTTCCGCGACTTCAGTCGCCAGGGCAACAAGAGGATTACTCTAGCAGTAATGTCGTATGATTATCGATAAAAGCAGGTTTACCATTACTATCCATCGCGCTGAACGTTTGGAAATAGCGGCGAACAGGCGGAGGAAAATCGGGAAAATCAAAATAGGTGTCACCCTCAGCAATATCTGCCCAAAAGTTACGTAAACTGGGGGCAAGTTTATCGGCGTCGTCTTGGGGTAAACATAACGGTGGAGCTGTCAGTAACTTTACCATAAACGGATGAGAGCGATCGCCCATCCATTTTCGCGAAATTTCCGGCAGATTTTCCCAACCAGGTACAGAGGTGATGTGATGGGATTCTATCTGTAACCAGCGATTCCCTAAATTATCGGTTCGCAGTTCTAAGACTCGGTAGGGATGGGGATAGCTGACTAATGATCCAGTGGTAATATCATAGATTCCCTGGTGATAGGCGATATCCTGGACATGAAGATGACCCGTAAAGATTAAATTCACCCCAGCCGCTTTGAGCAGATTTAATAGGGTGGGGGCATTATCCAGCATATAGCGGCGTCCCAAGGGATGCTTTGATTGACTCGGTAGATGTTCGATGACATTGTGATGTACCATAACCAAAATCAACTTATCCTTAGTCTGGACAAGTACATCCTCAAGCCATGCTAATTGCGGTGCATCCAGACAACCCCGTTGTTTACCCGTCTGGTCAAATTGGTTGGAATTTAGCCCAATAAGCTGCACACCGGGAAAAATTTCACGGGTGTAGTAGAGTTGATCAGGATTGTCATAGCCAAATTGATGATAATAGTGGGGAAAGTCTTTCAGTCCAATCGAACGTTCATCGGGTAATAGCGTGGGGACATCATGATTACCAGGTACAACGTAAATTGGGTAGGGTAGCTGGGACAATCGCCGTTGTAGCCAGTCATGGTTAGTCGGTTCGCCGTGCTGGGTTAAGTCTCCTGGAAGCAGGAGAAAATCTAGATCAAGATGTTCTAAATGGTTGAATACTAACTCTAGGGCAGGGATACTGATTTCCACTAAATGGAAGCGGTTGGGAATATCCCAAATAGTTTGGGGTAGGGCGATGTGTAAGTCGCTGATTACTGCAAAGCGGGCATTTAAACTCATGAAATTTTTCCCTCTCTCAGCCCTTGGTTTCCAGGTTGAGTGTCGGATTTGTATTGGCTGCAAAAGCTTCTGTGAAAACTGAGATGTTTCTGGCATCTAGATTTTCACAAAAATTAATTATTCTGTATATTTTCGAGCCAGATTCCGACACAATCGCTAGATTAGAATTAGCATCTATCATCTATAAGCTAGTGCTTTACCGAAATCGAGCGGCACTATCCAGAGTTGAAATTCATTATATCATTGTCAGAGGGGTAACAACCCTATTATTTACCAGGGTTTTGGAGAAAGTGATTATGTTTGAAAAGATGCTTGTTGCCATAGATACCTCTGGTATGGGTGATCATGTTTTTGATCAAGCCCTAGAGTTAGCCAAAGCGCTCAAGGGTCATCTATTACTGTTGCACGTTCTGTCTCCGGAGGAAGACACGAGCCCGGGTATGCCAGGATTTTCCGAGGCAGACTACTATCCGTGGCGATTAGATGATGTGAATATTGCCTACCGCAAGCAGTGGGACGAATTTGAAAGCGAATGTCTGGAGATTTTGCGATCGCGCACAGGTGACGCGACGGCGGCTGGTGTCATGGCTGAGTTTACCCAGATGCCAGGAAGTCCGGGGGAAACCATCTGTAAGGTGGCGAAGAATTGGCAAGCTGATCTGATTATTATTGGTCATCGGGGTTTGTCAGGGCTTTCGGAGTTACTTTTGGGGAGTGCTAGTAATTACGTTCTTCACCATGCTCCCTGTTCAGTCCTGACGGTGCAATTACCTACTGTTAAAACGTCTTAATCCTGTAAAAATGATGGAATGGAATTCTGAATCTTTAGAAAGCCAAATTGGTATTCAATTTAAGCATAGTGATACACTTAGACTGGCTTTAATGCATCGCTCTTACGCTGAACAAATTGGAGAATCGGAACAGAATAACGAGCGATTAAAATTTCTTGGAGACGCTATTGTTAATCTGGTAATTGCTGACTATTTATATCATAACTGTCCCTATTTAGAGGTGAGTAATTTTAAAGGCTTACGGGACAAGTTAGTCGAAGGACAACGGTTAACCAAACTTTGGTGTCAATTAGGGTTGGGCGAAGGGTATCCGTTTCTAGGACTGACGCAAGAACGGCATCGCTTGCGTTTACAAAATCACAATCCCTTTGAAGAAGCATTGATAGCGTTAGTTGGGGCGATTCATCAGGATCGGGGGTTTTCTCAGGCGCGGAATTGGTTAGTTAAGCAGTTGATTGCGCCGTTGCTGGAGCGTCATTTAAAAAATATAAAAGAGCGTTCGTCACCAAATAAACAGTTAAGGTTTCTGGGAGATGCGGTATTGAAGGGGATAGTTGCGGATTATTTGTATGGCTATCTCCCCAATGTTAAAGTGGGCAATTTAAATGACTTATTTAAGGAATTGATCTCTAAAGAGAATCAATCCAACTTTATCAATCAAATCACGACTGAAGAGTTGACGGCACTAAATTTGGGAAATGAGAAAGTTTTAGGCAAATCATTTAAGGCATTAGTAGCTGCCGTTTATCTGAATCGCAGTGCTGAAAATGATAAGCGGGGATTTGCGGAAACCGAAAACTGGTTTGTTGAACGGTTTATTGATCAGGAGCAGGTGTTAAGGAAGGCGATTCGTTTACTGATGCAGGATGGCAGATCACAAAAGTGGATTGTCCGACATGTTATGGGGTATGAAAGTAAAGATTATCATGCGGGGAGAGATCGGTTTAATCAGGTGATGGAAGGTTAGGAATGCGATCGCGTCCGCCATCGGTTCCCATCTTACACCTGACACGGGCGATCGCACTCATCATCCTATCGCCCCACATTGACGCAAAAATGCCCCGAATTCAAGGATTCGTCATTGTAAACGCCCCTCTGAAGGATAGTATTACTACTTGAGACTTCATCGTACACAACCATCATTATGGATATTCTGTTTGTTGCCGCAGAGGTAGCGCCCCTGGCAAAAGTCGGCGGTATGGGGGATGTTGTGGGCGCATTGCCTAAGTTCCTGAAGCGCTTGGGACATGATGTGCGGATTTTTATGCCCTATTACGGCTTTTTACCCGACAAGATGGAGATTCCCAAAGAACCTGTCTGGTGGGGATCTGCCATGTTTGAGTCATTCGCTGTCTATGAGACGGTATTACCCGGAACCGATGTCCCCCTCTATCTGTTTGGTCATCTCGCCTTCTCAGGACGCCATATTTACGCCGGAGCGGATGAAGACTGGCGATTTACTCTCTTTGCTAATGGCGCGGCTGAGTTTGCCTGGAACCACTGGAAACCGCAAATTATTCATTGCCACGATTGGCATACAGGCATGATTCCGGTGTGGATGAGCCAGTCACCCGATATCTCTACCGTCTTTACGATTCACAACTTGGCGTATCAAGGTCCCTGGCGCTGGCGCTTACAGCAGATAACCTGGTGTCCCTGGTATATGCAAGGTCATAATACAATGGCAGCAGCGGTACAATTTGCGGACCGAGTGACTGTCGTGTCACCAACTTATGCTGAACAAATTTGCACGGCTGAATACGGCGAAACGCTAGAAGGCTTAATGTCTTTCATTAGTGGTAAAACTGTCGGAATTCTTAATGGCATTGATACGGATAGCTATGACCCAGAAACCGACAAATATATCGAGCAACATTTTACTGCCGATACGCTGGAATTACGTCGCAAAAACAAAGTGACCCTGCAAGAAGAGGTGGGCTTAGAAGTCAACTCCAATGCCTTTTTCATGGGCATGGTCACGCGCCTGGTGGAGCAAAAGGGGATTGACCTATTATTACAAGTCATTGATCGCTTCTTAGCTTATACCGATGCCCAATTTATATTGCTGGCATCTGGTGAACGCTACTACGAAACCCAAATGTGGCAATTGGCATCTCGCTATCGGGGTCGTATGTCTGTCCAACTCCTTTATAGTGATGCTCTGTCCCGACGTATTTATGCGGGTTGTGATGCATTCCTAATGCCATCCCGCTTTGAACCTTGTGGCATTACTCAAATGCTCTCTATGCGCTATGGTTGTGTCCCCATTGTCCGGCGCACCGGGGGTCTGGTGGATACGGTTTTTCACCATGAACCGGTTAGCCAAACTGGGACAGGTTACTGTTTTGACCGCTATGAACCGTTAGACTTTTATACCTGTATGGTGCGAGCTTGGGAAGGCTTCCGCTTTAAAGATCAATGGACAACACTACAGCAGCGGGGGATGCATCAGAATTTCAGTTGGGATAAATCAGCTAAACAGTATATCCGCACCTACCGAGAGGTTTTAGGATTACCGCCAGAGGACGAAACTGCCCAAACCCAAGAGGCAGATTCAACCCTTACAGGTGTTGTCAGTTAAACTTACTTCCTCACCCAATCCCCGACCGATTTAATTAAGGCGTCGGAAATCTAAGGGGAACAGGTGATTCGTGATACTTATAGGGGCGGGTTTGGGGACTTTCTGTGGGCTATTGATGGTGACATTTGTGCAAAACCCGCCCTTACTCAGTTTGCAGATGAACTACTCCGTCCCCTGCACCTAGAATCCTTCGGCTTCCCTGCATTTCCACTGAACCACCAGCGCGATCAGTTCATGGTAAGGTTATAATTAACTACTGCCCAATAAAAATCGGAATTGAAGCTTTTTGTCTGAATCGAATTTTTCACCGATCAATTCTACCAACGATATCGAGATCGACCTTGATCGCTTAGAGGAAGTAAGCCTAGGTGAAGTGGAGTTAAAAGGTGAGCTGCTCGCCGCCTTGCTAAAGGTCATTCGCCTTAACCTAGAGGCGATTAAACAAGCTGAAGCTGTCAATGATTATTCTACAGTCGCCGGATGCGCCCATCAACTGAAAGGGGCGGCGGCTAATGTGGGTGTTTCATCTCTCCAAGCGATCGCGACTGAATTGGAGCGTCAGGCAAAAGCCGAGAATTTGTCCAATGCTGCCGATCTGCTTATTGCACTCGAAAGCCAGAGGTTAGGGGTAAAATCATATCTTTCCCACAAATTCCCCTAATATAGCATTGCGGTTAATCGGCTATGGCGAAAATTTTAGTGGTTGATGATGATTTGACGGTTCAGCTTGTGCTGAAAAATCTACTCACGAGTCAAAATCACGACGTCGCGATCGCCAACAACGGAGAAGAAGCCCTACGCCAGGTTAAATTGCTCTATCCCGATTTGATTATATGTGATTGGATTATGCCGCGTCTAGATGGACTAGAAGTCTGTCGGCAAGTGAAAGCTGATCCGGAATTGGCAACCACGTTTATCATTTTACTCACCATGCGCGATCAAATAACCGATCGCGTTCAAGGCTTAGATGCGGGTGCTGATGAGTTTATCTCCAAACCCATTGATATGGAAGAGTTATTAGCACGGGTTAGGGCGGGGCTGCGATCGCGCCAATTAACTCAACAGTTAAGTCAAGCCCTGCGACAGTTGCAACAAACTCAGGCACAATTGGTGCAAACGGAAAAAATGGCAAGCTTATGGCAGCTTGTCGCCGGATTAGCCCATGAACTCAACAACCCCGTCACCTTTATTTACAGTAACCTCAGTTACGCTGAGCGCTACACCCAAGACTTAATTGAACTCCTCAATCTCTACCAAGGAATCACCCCCAACCCTCCCCCCGATGTTATTGACAAAATTGAAACCGTCGATCTGAACTTTCTCATTGACGACTTGCCGAAAGTTTTATCATCAATGCGCCGAGGAACCCAACGTATCCAGAAAATGGTTCTATCCCTACAAGAGTTTTCCCGGCAAAACCGTTCGGGTTTGCAATCGATTGATATTAATCAGGAACTTGACAACACATTATTAATGTTGCACTACCGCTTAAAATCGAATCAACCCGAATTGAATATTGAGGTGGTCAAAGACTACGGCAACTTACCCTTAGTCGAATGTTATGCTTGTCAGTTAAATCAAGTGTTTCTGAATATTCTGAACAACGCCATTGACGCCATTAGAGACAAGCCAGGTACAATTCCCGCTCGGATTAGTCTCCGGACGGAACAATTCGAGAATAAGCGTGTTAGGATTCGCATTGCCAATAGTGGCTCTTACATCCCCCCAGAGGTTAAAGCCCGTATCTTTGATCCGTTTTTCACCACTAAACCTATTGGGATGGGTACTGGCTTAGGACTAGCCATTAGTTACCAAATTATTGTCGGACAGCATAAAGGCTCACTTCAATGTTTTTCAGAACCCGGTAAGGATACAGAATTTCAGATTGAGCTGCCTACCTCTATCAAAGCCAAAACCGTATCCAATTAGACAACGGGTACGCATGATACCTATAGGGGCAACCCGTTTGCAAAAATTAACAACTGTATAGCATCACAGGAATACGGTAAGACATCAGTTGATCAAGGGAACAGACAACAGCAAAGAATGTCCTCTCCCTGCCTTGGTACTCCGATATCCATTCAATTGGCTGGGAATAACCTTGACACCTGTGTGTCATTTTAGCCCAAGCCAGCTACTATTGTTAAATTACCATTTAATCAGCCTGAAGGTTCACAGGCGATAAAAGCGAAATTGGTAAGCAGGTTCAACAAGACTTGACATTTTAGCAACTATTGTGTAGAGGTGTAGAGGCATAGAGACTTCCCTTAAACCCGGTTGGGTCATAACAGAAGTATCCACGCCAATTTTTTAGCTAAATTAAGGCATTAATCAGCAAAACTCATGTACCTTTGAGGTAACAACTCAGCTTCGGGAGCATAGCAAAAGTGATGAGGAGATATAGGTTTAAGGGTTGTTTTCAGCCAATCGGCAAAACTATGCACCATTGGGGATATCGGGTCATTGGTTCAGTGTTAGGTGGCACGTTACTTAGTGTGGCAGCTAACATCGCCAGTCTTGAGAGTATTGCCCAAGCGCAAACCAACCCACCCGCCAATCAAAAAGGCTCGTTAGGAGAATCACTCCTAAATAACATGCTGGGGGCTGATGCCCTGCGCCCCCAAAACTCTGCCCCAAATACAACTCAACCCGCACAAACAGCACCGACATCGACGCCTAGTCGTGGCAGACAAATCGTTCAAGCTACAACCTTTCCAGATATTCAAGGCAATTGGGCGCAAGCCTTTATCGAAGCCCTAGCCTCACGGGGAATCATCCAGGGATTTCCGGATGGAACATTTCGACCTAACGCCCCCGTTACCCGCGCTCAGTTTGCGGCGATGATTCGTCAGGCGTTTGACCAACCCCTGGAACGTCCAGCTACTCAGTTTGCGGATATCCCAGCTAACTTCTGGGCATTGGATGCCATTCAAGAAGCGTATCGCATGGGATTTATCGAAGGATATCCCAATAATATTTTCCTTCCGGATCAAAATATCCCGCGTGTGCAAGTGCTAGTGGCATTAGTCAGTGGGTTGGATTTATCGGCTCCCGCTCAAAGCACAGCCCTATTAAATCAAGCCTTTCAGGATGCCGCTCAAATTCCGGACTGGGCGCAGACTAGCATCGCGGCAGCCACGGTGAACCAGATCGTGGTGAACTATCCGAATGTGGCGTTCTTGAATCCGAATCAGACTGCCACTCGTGCTGATGTAGCTGCTTTTATCTACCAAGCATTAGTCAGCCAAAATCAATTACCCCAAATCCCGCCCACCACTGTGGCAAGTCGTTACATTGTGGGCTATGAACCCATTGCCCAAGAACCCCCAACACCGACACCGGAACAAGTTGCTGCTTTGCGACGGCAGTATCTCTTGCCAGCACCGCCTGTGGAGGAACAATTGCGTCGGATTGTGCGCGGGGGTTCCAGTATTAATACTCCTACTGCCTTTGGCGCTCAAACGGGGAATATATTCTTCGGTGCTACCTATCAAGAGGACGTGCGGTTTTTCGATGAAGACGATGGTGCTGTTGTGGTCGGTTTTGGCGTCGGTGATGCGAGGAGAATCGTTGCTCTAGAAACCGCCGTTTCAATTTATGACTTATTTGGCGATACCTTTGAAGATGGCGGAGTTAGTTTCAAACTTCACCGCTTAATTGGTGATGATCTAGCTGTGGCAGTTGGTGTAGAGAATGCCATTGTTTGGGGGAATACTGATGGCGACCAAAGTGTTTATGGAGTTGTCAGTAAAGTTTTCCGTTTGCGGGAAAATCCCAATGATCCCTTTGGTCGGCTGACTGCTTCTGTTGGTCTCGGTGGAGGGCGTTTCCGCTCCGAAGATGATATTGAGGATAAAGACGGTACAACAAATGTCTTTGGTAGCGTTGGTTTACAAGTTGTAGAACCCGTTACTTTAATCGCCGATTGGACGGGTCAAGATTTGTATTTAGGCGCTTCAATTGTGCCGATTCAGGGTGTTCCTCTGGTGATTACCCCGGCTGTGGCTGATGTGACGGGTAATGCGGGCGAGGAGCCTCGGTTCATTTTGGGGATTGGTTATGGGCTATCGTTCTAAAAAGTAGAGATTGAGACACCTTCAATTCTCGGCGTAGGGGTATAGCATCGCTATGCCCATTACTCAAGTCAGTTATATTAAGGAATAGAAAAATGAGGCATTTTGCGTTTCAGTTCGGACTAGGTTTAGCTGTGGGAGTCGCAGGAATTTTATCGATGACAACATCGAGCCAAGCCAAACCCATCCTGTCCGATGTTACGGGCAATATTATTACCACCAGTGACATCACGGGCGGTTTTGCTCCAAGTGAAGGTGGTGAACTCGTTATCGGATATAGAACATCTGAGATACAAGCGGATGTGGAAGACGCCGCTTGTACAGTAAATGAACGACTTGCCCAGCAGAATTTGCCTGGTGTTGGTAATGACACGTCTCCCATTCCATCACCAGTTCAGGAAAACTTAGACCTTGTTTTGACTCGAACGGGTAACGTTGGTGCAGGAGTGAATCAAATTCAAAACGCCCTCGTAAATGCTGGGGCGAATCCAACTCTTGCTCAGAATCTAGCGACTAGCCTAACCCGATTGACAGCAGGTTGCACCGTTGAGCCTGAGCAGTTTGCGGCTGTGGTTGAAGCGTACAATGCTTTAATTAGTGCCAGTAGTTTCGAGTTTTTACGGGAACCACCGGAAGAACTGCGAGCGATTCGTTCTGTTTTGGCTATTTTGTTAAATGCGGCTTTGGCTGGCAATTAGGCTAAGAATTATGATGATTAGTAGGTTGGGTTGAGGAACAAAACCCAACTCTACTGGCGTGGTAAGCAATGGCGAGGAGGAAGTCGCAGCTACACAAACAAAGTCCGCCTTCGCGGACTATGCTTTTCGCTGTTAAAACTGAGCTTTTATAGCAGTCGCCAAGGTCATTATTGACATTAACCTTTAAATGCCGAACAGCTTGTACCTAATTGAATTTAGTATTCTGAACCTCTAGGCACGTAGTCATCTTCATCCTCATCCCCCAACGGATCAATGGGTCTATAATCCACATAATCACTGGCAGGCGGTTCTACCTCTTGATCTGCTACAGATACCGTTGAGTCGTGGGGAGGACGACGTCTTTTTCTGGGTGGGGGTTCTATATCTATATCAGGGTTGGGGGTGCGACTTGGTGGACGCGAAGGGCGAGGACGACGACTAGGAGGAGTTGGTCTATCATCCCAGTCATTATCTACCTCAGCCTCCCATCTGTCCGCAGGCGGTCTTGACGAACGAGTTGCAGGACGTGGACGGCGTTTACGGGAGCGTTCTTCTGGGGGGAAGTCATCGGAGACGCTGCGACTTCTCGGACGGCGAACCTCGGCTTCGTACCTGTCGCTGCGGTTATAGCGCGAATCGGCTGTTCCCCGGAGACGACGACCAATGTAGGGATCTTCATCTTCCATCGGTTCAAGTTCGTCCAACTCAGCCACCTGGCGATAAACGTTGCTCACCGGGCGTTCGTCATCGACAACTTTTGTATTGCGCTTGGCTTGTTCGGTGGTGATCCCTCGTAGACGAAGGGTTTCAACCGCAAAGAAAATGACAGAACCCGTCAACAGAAACTGACCAAACTGGAGAATCGGGTCAAGTCGCCATCCCTGAAATACCAAAATAAAGCCGCACAAGAGTCCGACAGCGGCGAAAAATATGTCGTGATCTCGTGCTAACTCCGGACGTACCGATCGCAAGAAATAAAGTCCTGCTCCGGCAACTGCCAAGAAAATACCCAGAATACTGGCTGAGTTCAGCCCAAAATTGACCATTGCTGCTCTCCTAAGTCAGTCCTATGGTAGCGAGTTTTGCCCATAAATCTCTACCTTAACTGGCTATGCCAAAATTTGTTGACCCAGTTGGCAGAATAAAGCTTCACGCCTAGTCTATTCTACTCAAGTTCAGGTTCTGGAAGCTAGATAAGGAAAACAGGGCAGCGACTGACTGGGCTACCCTGTTCCTGGACAAAGGGTTCAAAAACGACCGCTCAAGCTTAGGAGCGTTGGATTTTATCCTTCTGGCTGATAAAGATCAGAGCAACAGTGGCGGGAATCACCACAATTACCCCACCCAAAACGAGACTCCAGAAAAAGTTGGCTAATGAGGGCGTCATAGAACTTTAATCCTTGTAACTATTGTTCATCCTCATTTTACCGTTATATAAGATTTACCCAAACTTATCCAAAGCATGGACATGATTGGAACTTACTTCGGAGCTTCATCCTGGCAGTGACGGCACTTAACACCTCGGCTTCGCTCGGTGTTGACCCTGAGCGAAGTCGAAGGGTCAACCAGTCCACAGGCTAACACCACCTAACTGGCGGCTATATAAAGTCACCTATCTACCCTTGATCACTGTTTCAAGATGTTTTACCTGCGACACAGAGCGCTGGTTGAGAGTCCTTTTCCATAAATTGAGAGGCGTAGTGACTCGATTTAGCCACATAGATGCCTACTAAAACCACAGCAAACGCGAATCCGTTAAACAGACTTAAGTGTTCGGCAAACAGAACCCACGCCACCAAAGCCGCCAGTACGGGATCAAGGAGCAGGAACACACCCACTAATCCAGAAGACAAGCGTTTGAGACTATATGCCTGTAGTCCTTGACCGACGACTTGACAGACAATCGCTAAACTGATAACCGATAACCAGCCTGAACCCGAAATCGGGAATAGTCTGTCTTCAGTTAGCAGGACAACGGGTAACGTTACTACTGTTCCCACTAAGCAGCACCACATAATAATGTTTGTGGCATCCCACTTAGCACGCAGTTTTTCAATCAGCATCAAGTTGGCGGCGGAAAACAGGGCGGATAACAACGCGGCAATATCTCCGGCAAAGTTATCCGTCGCGACTTGTAAATCATCAAGTCCCAGGGCAGTTGCCCCCACCATTGCCATCATCAACCCCATCAAAAACCGACTGTCAAAGTGTTGACCGAATATCAACCATACTCCCAGGGTTGTGAATAAGGGAGTCAGGTTATGTAAAATGGTGGAATTGGCAACGCCTGTTTGGGTGAGAGACCATGCCCAAAGTGCCAAACACCCCCAGAACATTACTCCAGCCGCAATTAACATGAGCCAATCGCGAACGGTATACTCTGACTGAGGTACAGACGATTGTTCATCGGGTTGCGATCGCGCCCTTGACTGGTTCAATAGCCATAAGACGATAAAGGCAATCCAGAAGCGATTAAAGATGGTGGCAAATGGACCAAGTTCCCGTTCACTCAATCGGATGAATATAGCCGCCAGGGATAAAGCGACGATGGCTGTAAATATGGCAAATAGAGCCATCATCGTTGGACTAGGGTTGAGCTGAGATTGGGATAAGTGTAATGGTTGAGTTTTCTGTATCATTTAAAGTTAATAGAAAATTACTTGCTCTTTTAATTCCGATAACTATAAATAGCTTTGGTCAATTCAATCAATCAATCAATCATTATCGTTAGGTTGTCATCTCATTGATTATTTTTATGGATTTTATTGGGTTCTAAATATGAATATATTTATATACAATTAAATTCAACTTCGTTGTAAAATATCAACCGTTTCCGCACCTTTATTTTCACAAATCATTTAAACTCACATGAGTTTATCTGATTTGCCTTGTGCCAGAGGGCGCAAAGACAGGGCGCAAAGAACGTCTACATTTTATTTAAAGAAGAAAAGCCCCTTTGATATTTTGGATTGTAGAAGCTTTTACTTTTTAACTAACGCTACTAGGTATCTTAAGGTTTCAGAGCGACTTAAACGGCTATTCTTTTGTGTTTTGTCATTTAATTTAATATTTTTTCACATTACACCGTATTCCTTAAAAAAATACTTGAATTCCAAGAAAGACTACTCATTTCACCAAGCTGCTTCTGATATAGAACAGTTTTACGTCAACTAATCAAATCTCTCAATCCCTTGTAAGGTAAGCTTTTATCTTCACTATTGCATATTCCACACCGAGCGTGTTACCGAGCGAAGTCGAGGTAAGTCGAGGTGTTGCCTATTGCAAGAAAGCCTAGCGCGTAGCGCTATACAAGCTACTGAGCTGGATTATGGGATTGGATCATCACACCCTCTGGCGTATAAACCTCCACTCGCAATTGGGCGTTATCACTAATTACTTCCAACGCTTCTCCCAAGGTCAAAATGTGATTCACAAGACCTGCATGAGCATTTGAGTCGCCTTGGGCTTTAGCTATCATTGCCCCTTTTTGCACCATCTGGACGTAAGCAGGGGTTAACCGCACCTTGATCATCTGATTGTCAATTGTATAGGTACAGATTTTGGGTGTCCCTGAACAGGTTTGATTAAGATCCCGACGGGCTTGTTGCATCTTGACAGCTAACTGAAGCTGGTTTTGAGCCTGTTTAAGCGCACCTCGGTAGGGTTCAACCAAAGATTGTGCCTTAGCGTAGTAATAGGTCTCTTGGGGTACCTGATTGACATAGGTTAACGCATTGCGCCAGTGAACTAGAGCGACTGACCATTGCTTATCGCTTTGAGAATTCGTAGCCAGTTGAGCTAACCGCACGCCTTGATTATAGGCATTAGCAGAAATTTGCTCTTGAGTTTTGCGATCGCGGGCTTTGGCAAGATTTGGTAAATACAGCGCCAATAACTCTTGGGCTTCCTCATAAGGAGTTGTCCCTTGGGGAATCTGTTTCAGACGCCGCATCGACGCTTGCCAAGTGGCATAAACTAATTGCCAGTCTGGTAAGGATTGGGCAATTCCTTGACGCACTTCCGCCATCCGCGCCGCTTCTTGAGCCGCTTTTAAATGTTCCTGGGCTTTTCGTTCTTTGAGCAGTCGCTGATTAATTTCTTCTAAGTTCGTCTTATACGCCTTAATTTTGGTTTTGGCTAAAGGTTGAAGATTGCTATCGGTGGGAAGCTGTTCCAATTTCGCGATCGCGTCTCGCCAGAGGTTCTGAACCTCTCGCCATTTCGACTCCGGATGCGGCGGGTTTTGGCTCTCATACCCGGCTCTAGCCGCCGTTTTCAGTGCCTCTACCATATCCGCCACGGTTTCGGATTGAGACTGATAGACTTGGAGTTTTTGTTGCGCTTGGCGGCGGTAACTGGACCAAGGGGGAATCGCCGCTACTAATTGAATCGCTTCTTGTAACTGTTCTTGTGCTTCCAAAACCGCTTTTCCCGATTCTGGGTTTTGCAGGGTTTCTGCTGATTTTTGGCTTAACTGTTCCGCTTCTGGCAAAACCGTGCATTTACCCATGACACAAGGGCGAGTCAGGACATAAAGCGTACTAAAGAAAACCACCAAACTCAACCCAGCACCCGCTACTACCAAAGGTAGCCAGGATGATTTTAACCTGAGCTTGACTGACGGCGGTTGTTCGGATTCTGACTCATCGGCTTCATCGTTTACCTCCGGAATCGGTTGATCCCACGGATGGGATGACTCGGCTTGTGTTTCGTCCGAGTCTGAGTTTTGTGGAGTTTCCGTTTCAGAGGAGGAGTTAGTCTCCTCTGTCTCGTTTGTTTCTACCGAATCCGCCTCAGAGGGGGTTGGGGTTCCGGGTTCAGGTTCAGGCAAATCTAGGAAGAGCGATCGCGAAATGTAAGGTTTCTTTTCGCCAACTCTGAGCAGGTTAACTTTTACTTGTTGAGCCACCAATGGATATTGGCTGCGGATCTTTTGTTCTAAAAAGGCGAGAATCTCATCTTGATCCAGCGTCGCCTCGGCGGGATGCTGTACCCAAATCGCTAACCGTTCCTCACTTCGCCGACACCGAACTTGAACAGGAATGCTCTCATGCAGGTATGACTGCAAGTCCTCCTGTAAGCAGTTGCCTAAATCTGTTAATTCCTCTGGGCGCGTCGCTGTTTTCATTTGCTCAAAGCTTGAGCGCTACTCTCAAAATTTACACCCCATTATGACGTATTAGTAATGGAGCTGGGGAAGAAGCGAGATCAGGGCACGATAGTATCCATCCGTGTCAACTACAGGCGAGAAAACCAATGCTGGCAAGGTTTTAAGTAGGAGTTTGGTTACCAAACTATCTACTCCTTGACATTTTCTCCCTCATCCCCTAAACCCTTCTCCCTCCCCCCTCGTTCCCCCCTTATAGCTCCCCCTCCCGTCCCCCTTTTTAGATCCCCCTTCCGTCCCCCTTTTTAGATCCCCCTTCCGTCCCCCTTAAAAAGGGGGAAGCCATAGGATGCTTCGCTTTTTGTTCCATGGGGGAAGCCATAGGATGCTTCGCTTTTTTTGCACGGGAGAAGGGAAACTGGATTCTCTTACTCCCCTCTTGCTCCCCTCTCCCAAGCTTGGGAGAGGGGCTGGGGGTGAGGGCTGGAGCTTAAGTTGACACGGGTGGATATTATAGTATCGTACCCCTACCGAATCAATTATCTCTATCGCTTCCCCATCTCCCCCAGCTCTCCCAGCTTCCCCTGCTCCCCTGCTTTAAGATGAAGCCTTCCCACCCCAACCTGGAGCCTTTTGAGCCGCTCTCAGGACGAATGCAGCTAACTTTTCAATTTGCTCTCGTGGCATCCAGGTGTCTGGCACTTGGCGACACCAAAAACTCGGGGCGCTGCCATCATAAGTCATGGGTTCTCTGAGAAAAGAGATAATTCCATCAACATTATCGCGAGGTGGGGTAGCTCCCGCTAATGTTTCCAATCCTAGGGATACTCTGGGATCTTGGAGGGTGGTTCCGCCAACATGACAATTGATGCAATGGGTTTTAAACAATTCTTTCCCCTCCGCCAAATCGCCTGGGGTAAATGCCTTAGTCTGTCCCTGTCCATCTACATCTAACGCAATGGGTTCAGTCACCTTTAAGAAGCGTTTAACGTAGTCATCTATCGCATAAGCCGGAGAGCTGGCTATAAAGACGATAGAGATAGCCATCAACGTAGCGAAAAGACCGCGAACTGAAAAAAATTTATATCGGTAGGAATGGCTAAGACGAAATATTTTAATCCAATTAGTCAACATTAGTTTTTAGTTTTTTGTCTTTTGTTTTTGGTTTATGAAGGGTTGAATAATAGCCAATTAAACGTTGAATGCTTTCAACTCCAACCTTTTAATCGTCTCCTTTCAACCCTTCAACGACTCATTCAGAAAAATCCGAATTTAATTGTAAACCTTGCCGCCTCCCCACATGATACCTTGGACTTTCGGCTGGACTAGAATATAACCCGCGATCGCTTTGAGGTCATCCTCCGTCAGATTTCTCATCTCAGGAAAGATATCAGCGCTGCGAGTGCTGGGGTGGAATTCATAAATCTCCGTAAATCCATCGTAGGTTGTTGGGTTTTTCATATAGTCTACGAGAGCGGCAATGTTATCCCGAGGCGGGAATGCCAGTTTCAGATCTTCTAGACGTAAGGTTACGTTAGGGTTTGTCTTGGTTCTGCCGCCGATATGACATTGACTACAGCTATCGTTAAACAGGCGTTTGCCTTTGGCGACTTCTTCTAGGCTGAGAACAGTGGTATTACCCTGTTCATTCACGGGAACGGTGCGAATGTCTTCACTGAGTTCAAGAGCAGTGGCGCTACTCACCGCTATTTGAAATACAAAGAATACCATTGCCACAGCCAGCAAGATCAATCGTTTCATTCGGGGTTCTCCTTGGAAAATTTGGCTCATTCGTTTTAAATGCATGAAAATTGCTCAACCTGTAGCTTATACTCTACCTGAAGGGCATCGCCGTCAACCACTTCTGGGGATCAATGATTTATAGGTAAAAACTCACAAAACTCTCCCCCTCAAAACTCCGTTGTATGATCAGCGCCTTTCGCCATCAACGTCATCGGTTCCGAATGGGAAACCACAGTAGGTGAGATGGGAAAAGGTTGATGGAGGCGGATAAGCTGCGCTAACGTCTTTTTCAACTGGGTGCGAGGAACGATCGCATCGACAAAGCCGTACTGGAGTAGATATTCAGAGGTTTGAAAGTCGTCGGGGAGTTTTTCTCGCAAGGTTTGCTCAATCACTCGGCGTCCCGCAAAACCAATGGTAGCTTTGGGTTCAGCCAGGATAATGTCCCCTAACATGGCAAAACTAGCCGTAACGCCTCCGGTGGTGGGATGGGTTAATACAGGGATATAGAGTAGGTTAGCTTGACGATGTTGTTCCAGCGCCCCAGAGATTTTCGCCATCTGCATCAGGCTTAACATGCCTTCTTGCATTCTCGCCCCCCCAGACGCGCAGATAATCACCACAGGTAAGCGTTGGCGGGTGGCTTGTTCGATCAGGCGGGTCAGTTTTTCGCCCACGACTGAACCCATACTCCCGCCCATAAAGCGGAAATCCATGACGCCTAGGGCGATGGGTAATCCATGAATCTGTCCGATCCCCGTTTGCACGGCGTCAGTTAGTTTAGTCTTGTCTTGGTAGTCTTGTAGGCGATCTGTATAGGATTTGCGATCGCGGAATTTTAGCGGATCAGTGGGGCGAATTTGCTCATCCAGGGGTATCCAGGTATTCCCATCAATAAGCTGGCGAATCCGTTCATCGCTATATACCCTGATATGATGACCACATTCAGAGCAGACCATTTGATTCGCTCTCAGGTCTTTAGTATAGGTGAGAACCGCGCACGCCTCACATTTTGTCCACAATCCATCAGCAATCTCCCGTTCCCGTCGTTGTTGGGGCATCGGTTCTGATTTTCGTCGATTGGCAAACCAGTCAAATAAAGACATGAAACGTTTTTAATTCCTTAATAATTATCCGATATTTCTGCTTATTCCTCGTCTGGAGAACTGAGTAATAGCAAAGCTGTCCATTGATCATAAGAGCGAACTTGCAACGCAGCCGGACTTCCCGCGCCAAAATAGGATGGGATACCCTGGTCAATAATCCGACTAGGGATGTCGTGAGCTGCCAGAACCTGCTGCATCAGCTCGGCTTCCCAGCGGGTATGAGTTGTTTTTAGGGTGATCCAGGTGGTCAAAATAAAGCAGGATGATCACAAGACAAGAGTTATTGTACTCGTTTGCGATCGTTATTCGTCATTCGTTATTCGTCATTTGTCATACTCGCGCCAGCGAGAAGCAATCTGCTATATGTAAGGGTTGGAGAGGCTTTACAGAACTTGTCGGGTGTTGAGTTGATTTCCACCAACCCCCCCAAAGTATCGTAAAATCACAAAATTTCAAGTATCTTATCGTTTTCTAGCGTTTTATTGCTTGTTGATTCAACCCTTGAACGGCAGGGAGTAAAATTCAACTGAATAGGTCTCGGTGTATCTCATGAAATCTGCTCAATGGTACTTGAGATTGCTGTCTGTTACTCCAGCTATTCTTTTTCCAATAGTGGTGAGTCTTATTGGTGTAGAAACACTGGCGCAATCAATTATCCCAGCATCCGATGGAACGGGTACGATTATTGACCAACAGGGAAATATACATAACATTAATGGCGGTAGTTTGTCAAGCGACGAAACCAATCTATTCCACAGTTTCCAGGAGTTGGGTTTAGATGCAGGTGAAACCGCTAACTTTTTGGCAAATCCTCACCTCAACACTATTTTCGGACGAGTGATGGGGGGAAATCCATCGCTGATTAATGGCTTGATTCAGGTGACGGGGGGAAATGCCAATTTATATTTAATGAATCCGGCGGGAATCGTGTTTGGGCAAAATGCCCAGTTAAATGTCCCGGCTGATTTTATGGTGACAACAGCGACAGGGATTGGGTTTGGCGAGAATCTTTGGTTCAATGCCTTTGGCACAAATGAGTATCAGCAATTAGTCGGAAATCCGCAACAGTTTATTTTTGATGTATCTCAGCCTGGAAGTATTGTTAATGCTGGAAATTTAGCAGTTCCCCAAGGTCAGAGTTTAACCTTACTCGGTGGTACAGTGATTAATACGGGAGAACTGACAGCACCAGGGGGACGGATTACGATTGCAGCCGTTCCGGGTTCTCATCGGGTCAAGATTTCTCAGCCGGGACAATTGCTGTCTTTGGAAGTTGAACCATTGGTGAATAGTTCGGGAGAAGTTATCCCCTTTACACCATTAGATTTAGCTGAATTGTTGACGGGGACAGAGGAAAACCTGGAGACAGGCGTTGAGGTGGATTCAGCCGAAACGGTGAAATTAACGGATTCGGAATTAATTCTCCCTAATGAAACAGAGGTTACGATTATCTCTGGCACTATTGATGTTTCCCAGATCGGAAATGCTGGAACACCAGTGGGGGCGCACGTCTATGCGCCTTCATCTGCAACTGGCGGCGAGATAAATGTTATTGGCAAAACTGTAGGATTAATCAGCGCCAATATTGACGCATCCGGTACAAATAATGGCGGCACTATTCGCATTGGTGGCGACTATCAAGGTGCAGGAATAATTCCGAATGCTGATATCACATTAGTTAATGAAAATTCTACGATTAAAGCCGATGCTATAACCGCAGGCGAGGGTGGAACTGTAATTATCTGGGCAGATGAGCAAACTGCATTTTATGGCAACATTAGCACTCGTGGCGGACATAATTCTGGCAACGGCGGTTTTGTCGAAATATCCAGTCAGCAACAGTTAGCCTTTGACGGTTTTGTCGATGTAAGTAGCAGTGCGGGTGAAGCGGGACAGTTATTATTAGATCCCACTAGCGTGATTATTGGCACAACTGGAACTAATGATACAGCACTCGACGATAATCAAATCTTGTCGGGAGACGGTAGTGGGAGTTTCTTGATTTCTGCTAATTCACTGTTAACTGCATTAAACTCAGGGGATGTTTCAATTGCTGCCAGCAAAAACATTGATATTAACAGTGATATTAACTCCAACAGTAGCAACAATTTAACTTTTGAGGCGGCATTTATCAATTTAGATGCCTCAGTTTACTTGAATGGTGGTAATCTCACCTTTGAAGCACCTGTAATTCTTCGCAGTAGTCAGACACTCAGCACAGGTTCTACAGTTGGCGGGGATATTATATTTAATCGTAGTCTTCATGCGTTTAATCCAGGTACGGATACGTTAACCTTAGAAGCTGGAACCGGGAATATTACGTTTAATGGTGCTGTAGGTGGAGCGTTACCTTATAATGTGGCGGTACTGTTAGATGATCCGGTGGGATATTGGCGTCTGGATGAAGAGGGGGAAACGGCTTTTGACTCGTCTGGAAACAATATAGATGGCACTTATTTTGGTGGGGTAAATCGTAATCAAGAGGGGGCGTTAGTGGATGATGCTAATCCAGCCCCATTTTTTGATGGTACAACGGGGTATGTAGAAATTCCGGATTCAGATTTTATTGATTTTGGCACGAATGAGGATTTTACAATAACGGCTTGGATTAAAGTGTCGCCTGAACAAGTAGATACGGAATTTGGTGATAAGGATGTCATTGAAAAATGGAGTGGAGGCGAGCCATACCCTTATGTGATTCGGTATTTCGACCAATCAGGAAAAATCCTTGCTGCACGATATCATGGTTTTCCTGAAATTCCGACTCCTACTGTTAACTCAACAGTATCCATAAATGATGGACAGTTTCATCACATTGCTTTCATCAAAGAGGGTTCGACACTCTCTTTATATGTTGATGGAATTCTAGAAGATACGAATACCGATACTATAAATAGCCCGACACAAAATAATTCTCCACTTTTTCTAGCACGTAGAGGGGGTGACGCAAGTGATAATTTTTTCCGGGGCAGTATTGACGAAGTAGCCATTTACGATTCTGCCTTATCTCCTTCCGAGGTGGCGGCTCAATACACCACGGGAACAGGTACAGCCACCTCAAGGCAACTTGGTGGATTAACGGTCAATAGTGCAAATATCATAGCCAATGAGACAATAGCTGCCAATAGTATTGACCTAACAGCCAGTCAAGATATTACGACTCAATCCCTAGACACAAGTTCCAGTTCAGGTGATGGCGGTTCCATTACCCTTAATGCAGGAAATAATGTTCAAGTCACCTCAATTAATACTCAAGGGGGAAGTAATGGTACAGGAGGAAATGTTGATATTACCGCTGGCGGGTTCGTCCAGATAACCGACACATTCATCGATCAAAATGGAAAAAATGTCAGTATTTCTACAGCCGGAGGTAACGGCGGAGGTGTGATTACTATCGAACATGGCGGTCAAGGTTTGATTCCTTTTAATGTGGGTGATGCCTCCATTAACGGTACAGCAGGTGCGATTACGAGTGGCGAGTCTAACCTTGAACCGTTCCAATCGTTTCCTGATAATCAAACTGAAGGTAATATTCGGATTATTACGGATGAAACTATCACAGGTTCCTGCCCTCCTGACTGTTTAGACACTGAACAATCTGAGATAGATGAATTTGAGGATATAGTAACCGCTACAACGGTTAGGACAGTAAGTCGATTTCAAAACCGTACATACTCTTCATCAATATGTCCTAATAACTTTGGCGACTGCGATATCACTGAAGATGTTGTGATTGATAATTCTCCAGTGTTTAATCCAATCGCGGAAACTGAAGCCGCCTTCACGAATGAATATGAAGAGTATTGGGGGTTAACTGAGACGCCAATTATTACGCTGACACAAGCACAAAGGACTTTACAAAGGATTGAACAGGCGGCTGGGGTAAAACCCGCTCTAATTTATGCAGTATTTGTACCAACCCAGGTTCCTGTTCAACCGCCAGCCAATGGTACAAAGTCTCCAGCCGAGACTCTCTCTAAACCCGCCCAAACTCTCTGGGAATTCAATTCCTTGGGTATTTCGTCTAGTCAAGAATCACCTGTATCTTCTAGACAATTAAAGCAAGATACCGATCAACTGGAACTCATCCTCGTCACCGCTGAGGGAGAACCAATTCGATATATTGTACCGGGTGCAAGTCGGAAAATGGTGATGGAAACGCTACAAAGTTTCCGTCGTGCGGTTACGGATATTCGTATTCCTCGTCCGTATCTTCCCAACGCCCAACAATTATATCAGTGGTTAATTGCTCCTTTGGAGGAGGAGTTACAACAGAGAGAGATTAATAATCTGGCTTTTATTATGGATCAGGGTTTGCGTTCTTTACCTGTGGCGGCGCTTCATGATGGGAATGGCTTTATTGTTGAACGCTATAGTATTGGGTTTATGCCTTCTTTATCGCTAACCGATACTCGTTATGTAGATGTGAGTGATTTACAGGTTTTGGCAATGGGGGCGTCGGAATTTACGAATCAAAATCCCTTACCTGCTGTACCTGTAGAATTATCCGCGATCGCAGATAAACTATGGCAAGGTGAATCCTTCCTCAATTCTACGTTTACTCCCGCTAATCTTAAAGCAGCACGGGCGAATCAACCCTTTGGTATTGTCCATTTGGCAACTCATGGTGAATTTAAACCAGGTAAACCAGAAAATTCCTATATCCAGTTTTGGAATACGAGACTATCCCTGGATCAAATTCGCCAACTTGGACTACATAATCCACCTGTAGAACTAATGGTACTAAGTGCTTGTCGAACCGCATTAGGAAATGAAGAAGCTGAGTTAGGATTTACCGGATTAGCGGTACAAGCCGGGGTAAAATCAGCGTTAGGAAGCCTCTGGTATGTCAGTGATGAGGGGACATTGGGATTAATGACCACGTTTTATCAAAACTTAAAGCAAGTCCCGATTAAAGCCGAAGCACTGCGAGAGACTCAATTGGCGATGATTCAGGGTCAGGTGAGGATTGAAAATGGGCAATTGATTACTCCCAATAGCACGATTGATTTACCTGAAGAATTAGCGGGAATTGAGGATAAGGCGTTTACTCATCCTTATTTTTGGAGTGCATTTACATTAGTAGGAAGTCCTTGGTAATGGTGTAGAGACTCCTCATGCTACGTCTCTACTGGCGGGCATTGTCCACTTCCTCTCTCTTTCCCCTATTGCCTATGAAACACCGAGCGAAGCCGAGGTGTTGCCTATTGCCAAAATCCAGATTTTCAGTGCCATTGGTTTTAAATGTGTAGGGGCGGGTTTAGGGACTTTCGTTTGGTTATTGATGATAACCTTTGTGCAAAACCCGCCCTGCCTAAGTATTGACTAAGTAGGTTAGCGGAAATAAGCTCAACTTATGAAGTTATGTAAGCAACCCTCAAACCCTTACAAAGGACAAAGGACGAATGACGAATGACGAATGACGAATGACGAATGACGAATGACGAATGACGAATGACGAATGACGATCACCACCGTTAACTTTAACTGTCTCTACCTACTTACTACTCAACCGGATGCTTTTGAAATGTCCAGAAGCGCCACAAAAGAGCGATCGCCAAAATTATAGCGGGTGTGAGTACAGCAATCAGGGCATTCCCGGATGTTGCTGGAATAGAGGGTAAACTAGGACTGGCGTACTTGATCAGCAGGGAAATGCTAAGGGAGAGAATTAAGACTTTGACAATGAAATTGAATTGAATACCCATCAGTTTGTGTGCCACCTGGTATGCGGTTGTGATATTATTCCCTTTTTTAGCACTGATGAGCAAATTCCCACCTGATCAGGTTTTTGTGCCTTAAACCAAAGCACCATGAATCACCTCGACCCATTGGACAATCAAAACCTCCAACGTTTACAGCTATTTGCCTACCTGCTGCCTGTGATCGGCTTTTTTCCGGCACTGTGGACACTCTACCGTCGCCAAGGAACACGAGAACAGCAAGCGGCGAGTCGCTTGTCCGTAACCTTGGCTTTCGCTTGGCTAGTAGGCTACATTTTATTATTGTCAGGGGCGCAGCTCACCGAGTTCTGGAGCTTCCGCCTGTTATTTATGAATACCATGCTCACCTCTGGGTATTTTTTAGCCAGTGTTTGGCTCATGGTGCGCTTGTGGCAAGGGAAGTTACCCCGTCTCCCTGGGATTAGCCAGGTGGCGGAAGGGAAAGTGCGAAAGCATCTGTCCGAGTAAACGATTTCAGCGTTTGGGTTGTCCGGTTATAGGAAAATGGTGACGGGCTTTTTGCCTGAAGTTGATCAACTGTTCTCATCTTTTGCCGTATTTGCCTGGTTTTACCCCAAACGGTGAGAAAACCTGATATGAGTGTTTTTGTCAAACGCTCTAAATCAGACTCAGGGTAAGCAATGAGGGCATCGGCGTGTATCATCTGCCCAAACCCATCCTGATCGCTTATGTGTGTGTGAGGAAACCAAGTGCCAGCTCGAAAAACCTACGAAAAACCCCGCCCAGGACAGAAAAAGAGGATTCAACCGCCGAAAAAGAAATCGGCTAAAGCTAAACGAGGACATTGGCTTTGGCTTTGGTTAGGCTTTACTGGCGTCGCCATGTTATCCGCGACAGCCGGGGCAATGCTTGCTGTTTCGCTATCGAGTATGCCTTTACTGCAAAGTCAACTGAGTGATGATGAGGCAGCCATCTTTAGCGAAAAGGGTAGTATGACCCGCAATAGTATGCGACTGCCCGAATTAACACGACCTGTCAATATATTAATTTTGGGGACAAAAGTTCTCACCTCTGACTTAGATGAACCGACAGAGGACGACTTAGGTTATCATGCACTGGTCAATTCCTTTGATGGGCATTCCGACACCATGCTGTTGGCTCGGTTTGACCCCAATAACCAAAAATTAAATGTTCTCTCCATTCCCCGCGATACCCAAACCTACGTTGAAGGGTATGGTGTGACTAAAATCAACGCGGCTAATTACCATGGTGGACCAGCATTAACGGCAAAGGCAGCCAGTGAACTCCTCGACGGTGTAGGAATTGACCGTTATGTCCGAGTGAATGTACAAGGTGTGGAAAAGCTCGTGGATGCCTTGGGTGGCGTCACTGTGTATGTTCCCCAGGACATGAAATATCAAGATGATTCTCAACATCTCTATATCAACCTTAAGCAAGGCAAACAGCATCTTAATGGCGAGCAGGCAATGCAATTTTTGCGGTTTCGCTATGACAAATATGGGGATGTGGGTCGAGTACAGCGCCAGCAAATACTGATGCGGGCATTAATAGAGCAAGCGCTCAATCCTACAACTTTAGCCCGACTGCCTAAAATTTTATCGGTGATTCAGTCTCACATTGACACCAACTTAAGCGTTGAAGAATTGGTCGCTCTAATCGGATTTGCTGTTGATAGTAAACGGTCTGACGTACAAATGTTAATGGTTCCGGGGCGGTTTAACGGCACGGGCGAAAATGAAGTCAGTTACTGGTTACCCAATCACCGCCAGATTCGGCAAATGGTGGCTCAACATTTCGATCAAGGTTATAGCGAACTCTCCGATATTGATCCAGCTTATTTGCGGGTGGCGATTCAAGATAGTACCGATAATCCAGAAGCCGTTCAATCCCTAATCAGTACCCTAAGAGAAGCAGGTTATCGAAATAATTATGTCGGTGAACCCTGGGCAGAACCCTTGCGCGTCACCCGCATCATTGCCCAACAAGGAGACGAAGCCAGCGCTGCGGCTATCCGCGCTGATTTGGGATTTGGTGAGGTGCGCGTCGAGAGTACGGGTTCTCTAGCCTCTGATGTGACCATTCAGTTGGGTCAAGATTGGCTGGAACAGCAGGATTTCTCTGATGAGGGATTTTTTAATTTCTAGGTCATTGGTCATTGGTCATTGGTCATTGGTCATTGGTCATTTGGTCATTTGTCATTTGGTCGGGGCGGGTTTTGCTGCCAAGCTAGGGATAACAATCAATATTAGTCCCTAAACCCGCCCCTACAGACAGATGCTTCTGTAATCACGCCTGGAACATGACTCCTCTATCTCTCTCATCTTCCTCATCTCCCAGACGTAGCATGCTACGTCTCTACACCGCTCCCCCAGCTCCCCTTCACCACTAAGCGATCCCCCTTTCCTCGTAAATGTCATGAAACTATGACATTGCGATCCCCGATAAGCTTGTAAATTCGTCAATTCTTGAAAATTAGCGTCTTGATCCCCTTGACCATACCTAAGGCTTTTCTGGTACATAGATAAATAAAGCGATCCCAAAGAAATACTCAAATCAGTATTTCTGTGATCCTTACTGGAGAAATCTAAGTGTTATCGGGAGTAATCCCAACGTCTGCCTAAAGAGTAAGTCGTGCGTGAGTTTGTACCTGCCCAAACGAAAGACGAATGCAATACGTCACCGAGATTGACTTACTCCAAGGCGGTAGGAATCATCAACTTTTATCAAATATCAGATGCGATGTTGTTAAATTATGATCCCCATTTTTTGATTCACCAGGAGAGATACAACCTACCGACCTAACAATTGGAGAGCATATTCATGGCAAAAGAACGCCCACCTTTAGAAGAGATGACCTTACGGCAACTGCGTAGAGTTGCCAGTGAGTACGGCATCTCACGGTATAGCCGGATGCGTAAAGCGCAGTTACTGGCAGAAATTCAAAAAGTCCAACATACCAAAATCTCGCTCAGTCCAACTAGCACAGTGGAGGCACAACCAGAAGTGGAAGCATCTAAATTTGAACTCGGTCAAGACGATCGCACTGGCGGTGATCTAGCATCTGTAGACGAAGGATTACCTGATTTACCCGCCGGGTATGGTGAAAGTCGGATCGTCCTCATGCCCCGCGATCCTCAATGGGCGTATACCTACTGGGATATTCCGAACGAACACAAGGAAGATCTGCGGCGTCAGGGGGGACAGCAATTAGCACTGCGGATTTATGATGTCACCGATATTAACCTGGAATACCAAAGCGCCCATAGCATTCAGGAATATCCCTGTGACGAACTAGCACGGGAATGGTACTTACCTCTACCCGTTAGCGATCGCGACTATACAGTAGATATCGGTTATCGTTGTGCCGATGGTCGTTGGTTAATCCTAGCCCGTTCTACACCTGTCCGTGTTCCCCCTGTTTATCCCAGTGACTGGATTGAAGACCAATTCATCACCGTTAACTGGGAGGAAGAACTCCAAGGCAAGACGGTATACGAGTTGGTTCCTCCCAGCAAGCGCCAACCTGTTACCCCAGATACCGCCCATACCGAGAACCCCATCTACGACGAAATCTTTGGCATGGCAAAATCTGCCGAAGCTCAGCGTGTCGCAGGTTCTATGTACGGCTCAATGCAGCATGTTCCCGGATCGATGGCTCCGTCTCAATCCGTCAGTTCCTACATCTTCCCCTCTGGGGTAGGGATGTGGGCTGTACCCACCATGTCTGGCTTAACCATGTCCGGTGTTGGCATGTCCGGAGTCGGGATGGGGATGTCTGCCTCTATGCCCCCCATTCGTCCTCGTCAGTTCTGGTTGGTTGCCGATGCTGAGTTGATTGTCTACGGTGCAACCGAACCGGATGCCACCGTAACCATTGGCGGGCGTCCGATTAAACTGAATCCAGACGGAACCTTCCGCTTCCAGATGTCCTTCCAAGATGGTTTAATCGACTACCCGATTATGGCAGTAGCAGCAGATGGCGAACAA
Organism: Coleofasciculus sp. E2-BRE-01; assembly: GCF_040221695.1. Taxonomy (NCBI): domain Bacteria; kingdom Bacillati; phylum Cyanobacteriota; class Cyanophyceae; order Coleofasciculales; family Coleofasciculaceae; genus Coleofasciculus; species Coleofasciculus sp. E2-BRE-01. The sequence continues at coordinate 187,313 of NZ_JAVKEA010000217.1, forward strand.
ACTCGCTCGATTCAGATGAAATTTACCCGCGAGACGCCCTCACGCAATACCAACACCAAAGAAGAAATGGTTCCCGAATGGCTCTAACGATTACAGGGTGAAGCACAAAGGATAACGAAGAACTATCATCAATCTTGCCACTTCACACTTCATCCCGAATCTTTCATACTTCTAGAAGTGTCCCCTGACAACTGTCGGGGGATTTTTTTACGAAATTCTCTGGAAAAAACAAGATGAAACCCGAAGAAATTACTGTCAAGCTGACAGAACTTTTTAATTCCCAGGCGGTTCAACAGGTAGAATCAGGGACGTGGCAGGTGGAAACACCTCAACTGAGAGTGTTAATCCTGCTATCGTCCGACCAGTCTTGGCTAAGAATTTTGGTTCCCATAGCATCGGCTCAAGAGGCTCAACCCTTTCTGGAACAACTCCTAGAAGCCAATTTTGATGAAACTCAGGACACTCGCTATGCCCTGAATCAAAATGTGCTTTGGGGCGTCTTTCAACATAAGCGGGAGACGCTTGACCCTGATGATTTTGGTTACGCAGTCATACGATTGGTTGCCTTATGTCAAAAGGGTTTAGAGTCCAGCTTTGACCAGTTTGTAGATCGTCAAATTCGTCAAATCATTAGAGCGGCAAAGCAGCAAGGGCAATCCTTTGAGACAACCCTGCAAACTCTGGATCGCTTTTATCGGGAAGGTTTGATGGGTGAGATGGAATCCAGAGAACAAACAGAAGAAGTCTTGGCACAATGGCAACGGCGCTTAGAACGTCTTTGGTCAGAAGTAGAACCCTGAAGGAGTGACAAGAAAGCTAAAAGGGAGACTGGGTGTAGGGTATCGGGTATGGGAGAAATTCCTTGCTCCTGAAGGGATGAAAATACCACCGTCAGTAGAGACGCACCAGGGCGTGTCTGCACTTTGGCATCGGTAAAAAACTGTGCGTACACATGACAATAGACGCGCAAGCTGCTCCTGCTTGGGCTAAACCCTCCTCGAAGAGTAGAGTAGGAAATCAGACGCGATATTCAGGCGCTGGAATCTATAGTATGAGCTTAGGAGCAGTTATTCCAGAACAATTAGTCACTGGGGGCGCTCAACGATGAAAGAGTCGGAGAGTAAGCTTTTAGTGAAGATTTTTTTAAAGGGGCAGATTCTGGGACAACTGACACCTGTTTGGGTGGGTATTATGGGTTTAAATGCACCAACGGCGCTGGGTACAACTCCAATGTCTGTGTCACAAGTGAGCCAAAACCCTGTTCATTTCCCTAATCTTATGGAACTCTCTCACCAGCAATCTCAGCAGGTAGAAGGCTCTCAGAAGGTAGAAGGCTCTCAGAAGGCAGAAAATGACTTTAGGACAGAGGAGGACTGGCTCCCAGGACAAGAGTTAAATGGCAGAGTAGACGGAGATAATCACGCTTTAAACGAACAGGAGCTAACTAAGGATCTCCAGTACGGGGAGAGAGAAGCTGAGGAAGCCTGTAGAGAGCAGCCCAATCGTGCTGAACTCGAATCTTGCGATCGCTCTTTTGATCCAGAAGCGTCTCACTCCAAACCATGGGATCAAGAGTCGCTAAGGATCAACCCTCTCTCACTCAGTCAGGGCGAGTTGCATCACATTGGGATAAGCCAAGAAACGGTAGATGTTAAACCCATCCCTATACACTCATCACTCAACCCTATTTTTACTCCAGATCACGCTGACTTCGATGATCTTCCGATCGCACAAACCCCGCCCACGATTCCCAACCCCGAAACCATCCAACCCAGTCCAGACGATCGTTTTCCTCAACCCACGCCTAGTCCTGAACCCTTACGTCCTGATGAGTCCCCACCGTTGACCCAACCCGAACCCACTCCCTCTCGTCCCACAAATTCTAACGTGGAGGCTATTCAAATCGAGGAAATTAATGTCACAGGTAGCACCATCTTTGAACCCGAGGACTTCGCTCCCATTGTCCAACCGTTGGAAGGAGAAGCGGTGACCCTACAACAATTGCAACAGGCTGCCGATGCCATCACTCAACTCTATTTAAATCGTGGTTACATCACCTCAAGAGCCATTCTAGTAGACCAGGTGATTACTGATGGTGTCGTAGAGATTTTTGTCCTAGAAGGGAGTCTGGAGGAGATTAAAATTGAGGGGATTCGCCGCCTTAAACCCAGTTACATCCAAAATCGGATTCAGCTAGGTGTCAGCACCCCCCTAAATACCGCTCGCTTGGAAGATAAATTGCGGCTACTGCGGGCGAATCCCTTATTTGAATCTGTAGACGCCAGTCTTCGCGCTGGTAGTCAACCGGGAAAGAGCAATTTAATTATTCGTGTCGTTGAAGCCAATCCCTTTGAAGGTAGCCTCACCACCGATAACTATTCACCGCCGAGTGTAGGTTCAGAACGATTGGGCGTAAATGGACGCTATCGTAATCTGACCGGGTATGGGGATGAACTGACGGCGAGTTACTTCTATTCCACCACTGGTGGTTCAAAGGTGATCAATATGGGCTATCGCCTTCCCCTGAATCCAAAAAATGGCACCCTGCAAGTGCAAGCCAGCGTTGATCGCAATCAAGTCACAGCCGAACCTTTTGCTCAATTCGGTATTGAGGGAGAATCTGAACAGTATGAGATTAGTTTTAATCAACCCTTAATTCGCACCTCCCGCGAAGAATTAGCCCTATCCCTGGGTTTTAGCTTGAGAGACAGTCAGACATTTTTTTTTAATGAACCCTTCCCGTTAAGTCCTGGGGCTGATGCTGACGGGATAACGCGCACCAGTGTGATTCAATTTGGACAAGACTACCTACGTCGTGATTCTGGGGGAGCGTGGTCAGTGCGATCGCTCTTTAGTCTGGGTACAGGGTGGTTGGATGCGACTGTTAATCCCGATCCTGATCCGGATGGACGTTTTTTGAGCTGGCTGGGTCAGATCCAACGAGTCCAAATTCTCAGTGATGGTCATTTTTTAATTATGGGGGCTGACATTCAACTGACTCCCAATACTCTTTTACCGTCTCAGCAATTTGTCATTGGTGGCGCTCAATCCGTGCGAGGCTATCGACAGAATGCTCGAATTGGAGATAATGGCATGCGATTATTCTTAGAAGACCGGATCACCTTAGAGAAAAATGCATCCGGTGCGTCAACGTTCCAAATTGCGCCATTTTTCAATGCGGGTTGGGTGTGGAATAATCCTGATAATCAGAACCCTCTACCTCAAGAGCAGTTTTTAGCCAGTCTGGGTATGGGGATACTTTGGCAACCGCTACCCGGATTAAATTTGCGCCTTGACTATGGTTTGCCCTTAGTGGAACTGGAGGATCAAGGTGAAAATGCTCAAGATGAGGGATTTCACTTTTCAGTTCGCTATCAGTTTTAAGCGGGGGTGTAGAGACGTAGCATGCTACGTCTCTACTACCTGATCCTGTTCACTGTTCCCTGACGAATGACGAATGACCAATGACCAATGACCAATGACCAATTACAGTTGTTCTCTGAAAAGACTATGATTGATTGGGTATCGTGTTTATGCAAACCTGCCCCGTGACTTCATCTCATCATTCCCATTCGTTGCCTGATCCGTTAAATGCATGGCATACCCAATCCATAGACGAGTCCCTTACCCAACTGGATAGCAATCCCCAGACGGGTTTGAACTCTGAACAAGTCCAAGAGCGATCGCAATACTACGGATTAAATGAACTCGAGGAAACTGCGGGTCGCAGTTCTTGGGTGATTCTTCTGGATCAGTTCACCAACATCATGCTGATTATGCTGATTGTGGTGGCAATCATCTCCGGAGTCATTGATCTGATCGATTGGCGACAAGGAGGATTAGAGGCGGGTCAAGTTCCATTCAAGGATACAATCGCGATTCTATTAATCGTTATTCTTAATGGTGTCTTGGGCTATCTCCAAGAAAGTCGGGCTGAAAAAGCCCTCGCCGCCCTGAAAAATCTCGCCTCTCCCAAAGTCCGTGTCCTCCGCGAGGGTAGACCGATGGAGGTGGATAGCAAACAGCTTGTCCCTGGAGACATTATGCTCCTGGAAGCGGGTGTGCAAATTGCGGCTGATGGACGGTTAATTGAGGAATCAAACCTCCAGATCCGGGAATCTGCTTTAACTGGAGAAGCGAACGCGGTTAATAAGGAAGCTGCCCTCACTTTAGCGGAGGATACCCCTTTAGGCGATCGCATTAATTTAGTCTTTCAAGGTACCGAAGTCGTTCAAGGTCGAGGCACCGTCCTAGTTGCAGCCACAGGGATGAAGACGGAACTGGGACGGATTGCGGAAATGCTGCAAGGGGTGGAAAGTGAACCGACGCCCTTGCAACAGCGGATGACCCAATTGGGAAATGTCTTGGTCAGTGGTTCTCTGATCTTGGTGGTGCTGGTTGTTGTTGGTGGCTTAATTCAAAGTGGCGGGGATTTAGGTGTTCTGCAACAACTGGTGGAAGTGTCCCTGAGTATGGCGGTAGCGGTGGTGCCAGAAGGCTTACCTGCTGTAATTACCGTTACCTTGGCACTGGGAACTCAACGCATGGTGCGTCGCCATGCGCTGATCCGTAAACTTCCAGCCGTGGAAACCTTAGGGAGTGTGACGACGATCTGTTCGGATAAAACGGGTACCCTGACTCAAAATAAGATGGTCGTGCAATGGGTAATCACGCCCCAGCACACGTTCCAAGTTACGGGAGAAGGGTATGCGCCTAACGGGGAGTTTCTCATCGCTGAGGCAGCGGTTTCTGCCCCAGAATATCCCGAATTACAGGTCTTACTTCAAGGGTGCGCCCTCTGTAATGATGCTATTTTGCAGTATGAACAGGATGATTGGCTGATTTTAGGAGATCCCACTGAAGGGGCATTAATTACCCTAGCCGGGAAGGGGGGTGTTGATAAAGAACCGTTGCGGCGTCAGTTTCCTCGGGTCGGTGAAATTCCCTTTTCCTCAGAGCGAAAGCGCATGAGTGTAATCTGTCAAGGGTCAAATGGCTCAGTGGGAACGAATGATGGACAAGGAACCTACCTGATGTTTACCAAGGGTTCCCCTGAGTTAGTCTTAGAGCGTTGCTATTCTTTACAGGCGGGCGATCGCACCGAGGTATTGACCGATGAGCAACGGACGGATATTTTGCGGCACAATAATCAAATGGCTGGGGCGGGATTGCGGGTCTTGGGGTTTGCCTATAAGCCTCTAGATGCTGCACCTGATGACGGGGTAGATGCTAGTGAAACCACTGAGCAAGAATTAGTTTGGTTGGGACTGGTGGGGATGTTAGACGCCCCTCGTCCAGAAGTTATGGATGCCGTGCGCCGTTGTCGGAATGCGGGTATCCGCCCGGTGATGATTACCGGAGATCATCAGCTTACCGCCAGAGCGATCGCTCATGCTTTGGGTATTGCGGATCAACATGATCGGGTTCTCACGGGTCAGGAGTTGCAAAAGCTTTCCCCAGGGGATCTGGATAAACAGGTGGAAGAGGTGAGCGTTTATGCTCGTGTTTCTCCTGAACATAAGCTGCGGATTGTACAAGGGCTTCAGCGTCAAGGTGAATTCGTGGCGATGACGGGGGATGGGGTAAATGATGCTCCCGCCCTAAAGCAAGCGGATATCGGGATTGCTATGGGGATTACGGGGACAGATGTGAGTAAAGAAGCCAGTGATATGGTACTGCTGGATGATAACTTTGCCACGATTGTTGCGGCGACTGAAGAAGGTCGCACGGTTTATGATAATATCCGTCGCTTTATTCGTTATATCTTGGGCAGTAACATTGGTGAGGTGTTAACGATTGCCGCAGCACCGATTATGGGACTCCAAGATGTTCCCCTGTCCCCGTTACAAATTCTCTGGATGAACTTAGTGACTGATGGTTTACCTGCTTTAGCGTTGGCGGTAGAACCGGCTGAACCGGATGTGATGAAGCGTCCTCCCTTTAGTCCCCGTGAGAGTATTTTTGCCCGGGGGCTGGGTGCCTATATGGTGCGGATTGGGATTATTTTCGCCATTGTCACGATTATTTTAATGGCGCTGGCTTATGACTATTATCCACTCCACTGGAAGACGATGGTCTTTACCACGTTATGTTTGGCTCAGATGGGACATGCGATCGCGGTTCGTTCCAATACTCGTTTAACGGTTGAGATAAATCTGTTCTCGAATCCCTATTTAATTTGGGCAGTAAGCGTCACGACGATTTTGCAATTGGCATTGGTTTATGTGCCATTTTTACAAAATTTCTTTGGTACAGAACCGCTCACGCTTACTGAACTGCTTATTTGCATAGGGTTTAGTACGTCATTGTTTATTTGGGTTGAGTTGGAGAAACTGTTTATTCGTTGGTACAAAAATCGATAATTTTTCATTTGTCATTAGGCATGAATCGGTAGATGGGGGATTTATCAGGTGATTTAACACTTAGTTAGTTTGTGAAAATAAATCCCAAAGTCTTACGTGCCGTAAATAGTCCTCAAACTCTGACAAATGACATAAGACAAATGACATAAGACAAATGACCAATGTACTTAAAATGCTTAAAGTTGCGCCAGTTTCGGAATTATCGGGATTGCTTGGTTAATTTTGAGGCACCGAAAACGATTTTGGTGGGAAATAATGCTCAGGGGAAGTCTAATCTGCTAGAAGCGGTAGAATTACTCTCGACGCTGAAAAGTCATCGGTCAGGGCGCGATCGCGAAATGGTGTTGGAGGATGCCTCGATGGGTCAGATTCAGGCTATCCTGGAACGGGCGTATGGTTCTATTGAACTAGGTTTAACCCTTCGCAGTCAGGGACGTCGCACTGTTGCTTTAAATCGTGAATCCTTACGTCGCCAGCTTGATTTTTTGGGGATTTTGAATGCGGTACAGTTTTCCAGTCTGGATTTGGATTTAGTTCGTGGAAGTCCGGAACGACGCCGGAATTGGTTGGATTCTATTCTCACCCAACTTGAACCGATTTATGCTTATATTTTGCAGCAATATAATCAAGTCCTGCGCCAGCGTAATGCCTTGCTCAAAACCATCCGGAAGCAGGAAGAAGAGAGGACACCAGAGGGGGTAATATCAAAGCAGCCCCAGGCAGAACTGGCGCTTTGGGATGCACAACTGGCAACGGCTGGGTCGCGTGTGACTCGGCGTCGTGCTAGAGTGTTGCAACGATTAGCGCCACTTGCTCAATCTTGGCATAGTAGTATTAGTGGTAAAACAGAGTTACTTGAAGTGACCTACGCGCCAAATGTCAACCTAGAGAAGGATGACCCAGAAGGTGTTCAACAGGCATTTTTAGATAAACTCCACCATCGTCGTTTTCCTGAACAGCGTCAGGGAATAACTCTGGTTGGTCCACACCGAGATGATGTGGAATTTACAATTAACCAAACCCCTGCCCGTTCCTATGGTTCTCAAGGACAACAACGGACGTTGGTTTTGGCACTAAAATTGGCAGAGTTAAAACTAATAGAAGAAGTTGTGGGTGAACCGCCCCTGTTATTACTAGATGATGTTTTGGCAGAACTTGATCCTAACCGCCAAAATCAGCTTTTGGATGCGATTCAAGATCGGTTTCAAACCCTGATTACAACCACTCACTTAGGCGCATTTGATTCTCAGTGGTTGAACTCCTCCCAAATTCTTTCTGTTCAAGCGGGTCAAATTCACACCCTGGCTTAAAAATCAGTCGTCATTTGTCATACAATTATTTAGTTTTTTCTAATCATCACTATATCAGCCCATTACTTGCAAATTTAACTGGTATAGGGTGTATGACAAGTATGGCAGTGTAATCTGAATTATTAGGCGGACAGGGTTGAAATTAATATTACTAAACAATTTCTTTAAGCTTGATAAAGAAGGCGGCGATTTTGGCGAAATGGCAATCGTATAGCAGTATAATCTTTATTAGTAAAGTCAGACAGGAACATTTTGGCGATGTCCTAGGACATCGGTCAAGAAACCGGGTTTCTTTGGGTGAAAGGTTGATATTGCGTTGTTATCCTGACGAGAAACCCGGTTTCTAGGAATAGGCTCAGAGATAAAGGATGGATTATACTACACTTTAAGGACTTTCGGCATAAACGTAAATTTTTTCAAAGAAGGTTTATTCATTAACTATCAGGATTAAAGTAGAAAGAGAATTTCATTAAAATTATCAATCATTCAACTTTGCCCAAGTCATAAATACTTAGTGGACGTTGTAGCTATGAACGTTAGACAACTTCTCAAACTGTACGAACAAGGAAATCGAGAATTCACCGGGATTGACCTCAGTGGGGCTAACCTCAGGGGAGTTATGTTAATCGGAGTTAACCTAACAGGGGCGAATCTCAGAGGTGCTGATTTGACCAGAGCATTTTTACTCAAATCAGATTTGAGTGGCGCTCAGATGAATTGGACGAATCTTAATTACGTTAAAATGAGCGATGCCAAACTTGTTGACGCTGATTTGACTAAAGCCAATATCAATGGTGCTTTTATGGTCAAATCAAAGCTCACCGGTGCTAAACTCAGTGGGGCAATATTGAATGGTACAAACCTCCGACGGGCTAACTTATGGGGTGCAAATCTTTGCGGAGCACAGTTAGAACGGGCGAATTTGCGAGATGCAAATTTAACGGGCGTGAATTTTAAATGGGCGAATTTATCGGAAGCACGGTTGATTGGTGCTAGGGTTTATGGGTCAGCACTGAGTTTTGTCAATCTCAGCTACGCCTGGTTAAAAGATTTAGATTTAGCGGGCGCTGATTTAGAAGGGGTTAATTTCAGTGGCGCGAGATTAAGTCGGGCGAATTTAGAAGGGGCAAATTTAATTGCCGCGAATTTAGAATCCGCTAAATTGGATTGGGCGAATCTCCAAGGCGCAGATTTGACGGGCGCTAATCTGGAGAATGCGAATCTGGAGAATGCGAATTTAACCTGGGCAATTCTCAGAAAAGCTGAGTTACTGGATGCCAATTTGGAAGGTGCAAAACTCTATGGTTTAGATATTAACGAGATGCAGGGGAGTAAAGGGGGAGGATTTCCAGCTAGTAACCAAGGCGTTGGATTTCAAGCTAATAACCAATTTGTTTACTCAACGGCTGTTTAACGAAAATTGATGCCTATAGAATCGGGCGCAAGCCTTCATTGATGTCAACTTGAGCTTCAAAAAGAAAGCAATACTTTGATTTGACCCCAGGGTATGGGGTGTGGGGTGTGGGGTGTGGGGTGTGGGGTGTGGGGTATGGGGTGTGGGGTGTGGGGTGTAGGGTGTAGGGTGTAGGGTGTAGGGTGTAGGGTGTAGGGTGTAGGGTGTAGGGTGTAGGGTGTAGGGTGTAGGGAAAATATTAGAGAAACACAAAAGCCCATCAAATGACAAATGACAAATGACAAATGACGAATGACAAACGTCAACGTAGATTCAGGGTTTTTCTAGCATTAGGGCTGGTATTCAGTATTGTCCTACTGGTTGCTAAATCGATTGTATTTTCCCCATCTTTGGCGCGTTCCCAAACGCCAACAAAAATAACAGAAATTAGAGGGGTTTGGTTGACAAATGTCGCCAGTGGTGTATTATTTTCGCCGTGGGGAATTAACCGAGCGATCGCGCAATTGTCTAAACTGAACTTTAACACGGTTTATCCGGTGGTTTGGAATCGGGGACATACGTTTTATCCGAGTGCGGTGGCGACACAAGAACCTTTGCTAGCAATTATGCGCCTCAATGGAGATGTTTTAGAAGAAATTGTACAGCAGGGACATCGCCAAGGGTTACGGATAATTCCTTGGTTTGAGTATGGATTTATGACACCGATTTATTCTGAATTAGCGCGGCGTCATCCCACCTGGATAACTCAGAGTTTAACTCAAAAATCTGATCCGGAGAATCCCCAACTCTTATGGCTGAATCCGTTACATCCAGAGGTACAACAGCTTATCCTGGATCTAATTAAGGAAGTAATCAGCCAATATGATGTGGATGGGATTCAGTTGGATGATCACTTTGGGATGCCTGTGGAATTGGGTTATGATCCCTATACCATTGAGCGTTATCAGCAAGAACATTATGGGAATCCTCCCCCAAATTCACCATTAAATAGTGAATGGATGCGCTGGCGGGCGAATAAGATTAGCGAGTTTATGGGAGAGATTGTCCAGACGGTTAAATCAATTAAACCGGATTGTATCATCTCGCTTTCACCCAATCCCCAAGCCTTTGCTTATCAACATTATCTCCAAGACTGGCAAACCTGGGTACAACGGGGTTGGGTGGATGAATTAGTGTTACAGGTTTATCGGGATGAGTTGAGTCGTTTTACGGCGGAACTTAATCAACCCGCAGTACGCATGGCGCGGCGAACAATTCCGGTAAGTGTGGGGATTTTAACAGGAACCTTAGGTGATCCAATTCCCTTTGAACAAATTCAAGCCCAAGTTGACGCGGTTCGCGATCGCGCCTTTGATGGTGTATCCTTTTTTTATTGGGAAACCCTGTGGAGTTATTTGACTCCGGAGTCTCCGCAACAGCGAAGGCAGGGATTTCGCGAATTATTTCCCTATCCCGCGATCGCAGAAGAATCCTGACTCAACAGGGACTCAAAACCATTGCCTATTCCCTATTCCCTATTCCCACCACAACACTTATTCAGCAGCCCCTAGTTATAACTGAACCTGCTTTTTCTTTCCCCCAAATAATCCCCGAATCCAGCGATATAAGTTATCCACATAAGTAAATAACACGGGAACCACCACCAACGTTAACAAAGTTGAAGTCGTAAACCCACCAATTACCGCGATCGCCATCGGACTGCGTACCTCACCATCCGCCCCTAATTCTAAGGCAATGGGCATCATTCCCGCAATTGTAGACACCGATGTCATTAGAATTGGGCGTAACCGAGACACCCCCGCCTCAACAACTGCCTTAAACTGGGGTTTTCCTTCTTTTATCCCAGCTAAAGCAAAGTCTACTAATAAAATCGCATTTTTAGTCACCAATCCCATCAGCAAAACAATACCAATTAGGGCAAACAAGCCTAACTCTTTCTGCGTGACTAACAACCCCAGTAACGCCCCACCAATGGATAACGGTAGGGCAACTAAAATCCCAAACGGATACAAGAAATTGCTATACAGCAACACCAGAATCGCATAAATCGAGAGAATCGCCGCCCCTAATGCGGTAGCAAACCGGGTAAAAATATCCTGCATAATCTTGGCATCCCCAGCCGGTTCCTCGGATACCTCGGGTGGGAGGGGATTCATTGCGGGCAATGCTTTAACCGTTTCTAACGCATCCCCCAGAGAAATTCCTTCTAAATTCGCCTCCACCGATACCTGACGATTGCGATCAAAACGGTCAATTTGCGCTGGACCACTTCCTAAACGGATATCCGCCACCGCACTAATCGGAACCAAATTCCCGGTTTGACTGGGAACCTGTAAATTTTTCAGCGTACTAATATCGGCGCGAGTTTCTGGATCAAGTTGTACCCGAATTGGAATCTGCCGATCCGCTAAATCAAACTTCGCCAGATTCGACTCATTATCGCCAATTAACGCTAACGATGCCGTGCGTGCGATCGCGCCTACAGAAACGCCCAAATCCGCTGCCCGTTCTGGATCAGGCTGAATCACAATTTCCGGCTTAACTAAACTGGTACTGGATGTCACTTCCACCAATCCCGGAATATCGCGCATTTGCTTCTCCAAGGTTTCCGCTGTTTGCGTCAGCGCTGGGGCATTTTCACTCTTGAGAACAATCGATAAATCCTTACCTCCTCCCCCTGCACCTTGACTTTGGAAACTAATCCGCGCCCCCGGAATGGTTTGAAACACCTGGCGCATTTGTTGTTCAAATTCCTGCTGGGAAATCTCTCGTTCATCCTTGGATAGCAGGTTGGCGTAGACTGTACCCGAATTGATCTTATCCGCCGTAGTAAAAACTTTTTCAACCGCCGGATTTTCTTGCAACGATTGGTTGAGTTGTTGCATAATCGCTTCAGTTTCACTCAAGGTTGATCCAGGAGGAAGTTCAACCATAACTGTACTCAACCCCGTATCCCCGCTATCAAATAACCCCTTGGGAATTAACGGCACCAGTTGTAAACTACCGATAAAGAAAGCAACCGCAATTAATAAAGTTGTAATCCGATGACGTAATGCCCAAGTGAGTAGATTGCGGTAAGGGTGAATTCGTTTTTGCCCCTGTTGCCTGTTGCCTGCCTGCCCTGAACGAAGTTGAAGGGTTGCCTGTTGCCTATTCCCTTTTGATTTCAGCAAATAAGCACTCAACATCGGTGTCATTGTACAAGCCACCAATGTAGAAAACATCGTGGAAACAGCAACAGTGACGCCAAACGGTTGGAAAAACTGACCCGGTACACCCCCCATAAATGCCACCGGAAGAAACACCGCCACAATTGTTGCCGTTGTCGCCACCACCGCTAACCCAATTTCCCGTGAAGCATCCAATGCGGCGTTAAAGGGCTTTTTCCCCATATCTAAGTGCTGGTCGATGTTTTCAATCATACAAATCGCATCATCGACTAAGTTACCCACGGCTAAAGCTAACGCCAATAATGTCATCCCGTTGAGGGTATACCCCAAGAGTTTCATCACCCCAAATGTAGGAATAATCGATAGGGGTAACGCTGTAGCCGTAATCAGTGTGACTCGCCAATCCCGCAAAAACAAACCGACGGCAATCACTGTTAAAATACAGGCTAAAATTAAGGCATCAATTGTGGCTTGATAGGAATCCCGAATTGCATCGGCACGGGTAAAAATGAGTGCCAGAGTCACATCATCGGGGAGGGTTTTTTCCAATTCTGAAACAGCTTCGCGCACCCCTTCTTCCACCGTGACTAAGGTGCTACCCGTACTCCGCCGCACCGAAAAAGCAACCACGGATTCCCCATTCAAAGACGCCGCCTGTCGCTGTTCAGCAAAACTATCCTCTACTTCCCCTAAACTGGACAAGGGAACCGTCGCACCATTGGGCAGAACAATCCGATAACTTCGTAATTCCTCAACCGTTTCTGCACTTCCCAAAGTCCGAATATTTTGCTCACTTCCGCCGACATTTCCCCGCCCTCCGGGTAAGTCAATATTCAAATTCCGAATTTGATCATTCACTTGGGTGGCGGTAATCCCATAAGCTTGCAAACGACTCGGATCAAGATCAACCCGAATCTCCCGATCCACACCCCCCAAACGGTCAATTTGCGCCACACCCGGTACATTCAGCAGGGCGCGGCTAATTGTGCGATCGACTAAATCGCTTAATTGTTCAACCGATCGCGTCTCAGACGCCACCGCATACGTCATAATCGAACCGCCCGCAAACTCCAAGCGTTTAACAATCGGTTCATTCACATCCTGGGGTAAATCCTGACGAATTTGGGCAACCGCATTCCGCACATCATTCGTGGCGCGATCGCTATCCGTTCCGAGGACAAAACTAACAGTAGTGGTGGAACTCCCTTCCGTCACCGTGGAGGTGAGTTCATCAATATTTCCCAACCCCGCCACGGAATCTTCTATTTTCTTGGTGACTTGGGTTTCTAGTTCTGTTGGTCCCGCACCGGGTTGGGTAACTGTTACCATCACGGCGGGAATATCGATATTCGGATTACTGTCAATTCCTAAGCGAAAAAAGGACACCAAACCAAAGATGCCCAAAATTAGGAATAAGACAATCGTCGGAACAGGTTTTTTAATTGACCAAGCGGATAGGTTAAAAGACATAAACTTCGTTTGTATGTAGTTGCGCTTTAGCGCCATCAAGTTTAAGGTGAGTGTAATTGTTGTAATTGAAATTAATTATCTAACCAACGTTCCAAGTCTTCCATGGCTTTAAATGTCAAAATCGTCTCAACCAAACAGTCTAATTCTGACAACGACAATTTCTCTATAGTAGTCATTACTTCTAGATTAACTGCTCCAAATTTCTGTTCGATGACCAGGGAAAAAAATTTTAAATTCTGCTCAATTTTTGCAAGAGCAATCTCACCCTTCCTATCTCCGATAAATACTTCCTGCTTGTGCAACTCCTCTAATTCTTGATTACTTAAATTAGCACGACTGGCAATAGTTAACGCTTCTTCTATTTCCGGTACTTCCCCTAGGGATTCGGGAACCCTCTCCAAACTGGGGGCAGCTTTGAGAAAATAAATCCATTTATCACTAAGGGTTTCTAATTCTGATAGTTCTTTATTGAATTTTGGCAACTCTATAAAAATCAATGTTAACTCGTCTCGATAGTTAAATAGCTGTTTTTCTTCCTTGAGTCGAAACCGATTAATCATTTGTGAGCTATTTTTAAACAGCAAAAAATCAGCAATACTCAAAGCAATAAATGGTCGTAAGGTTGTATTAGTTTCTCCCATATCTAATTGGTTTGCATAAGCCTTGGCAATATTGTAAATCACTCGTTTCTCGAATGCTTCAACGTTTAAGACTTGCATTTCAATAATTACTGTAGAGCCATTATCTAAAACTGCCCTCACATCGAGATAAGTATCTTTAAGCGTGCTGGTACTCCCCGGATTATAGGGATCGATTATTTCTAATGATTTTATAGTATTTTTGCCTTCATAAACGATAGCGTTAAGAAAGCTGATGAGGATTTTTTGACTGCGTGTTGAGCCAAAAATTTTCTTAAACGCAAAGTCAGTTTTGGGACTAATAAATCTCATGATCAGTGTCCAGGAAAAACAGCTTAGTCCTCCTACGTTGAGTATAACCCAAACTCCGCTTTGGATTGAGTCTAAAGTTTAGTACTGGCGTGACCGGGTTAAAATAGGACTTTGTTTGTAGTAAGCACAAAGCGTGCTTTAACGCCTAGCTGGAGAGGGCTAAAGCCCTCACTACGAACCAAATCTATTTCACCATTTTAGGTGGGTCACGCCAGTACGATACGATCATAAAAATAGAGTGACGGGATGGTTACGGGATGAGAATGTTCTCCCGTACTTGTTTGGGACTGTTTACCCAATCAGTTGACAACATTCACGTTATCGCCATCTTTGAGATAAGCTGCACCTTTAACCACAACGCGATCGCTAGGAGACAACCCACTTTTAATTTCCACCCGATTATCACCTAGAAGTTCACCCACCTCTACAGACTGGGCTTTAACCGTATTATCGGGTTGCACAATATAGGCGATCGCACTACCATCACTTTGAGGCAAAATAGCTTTGGCGGGTACTGTTAACCCTTGGGCGGCTGAGGTGGTAATTGACGCCCGTAAAAACATACCCGGTTTTAATGATGCTGAGGCGGGTAAATCGATCTTCACCTGCGCCTGACGGGATGCTTCATCAATCATCGGGTCAATTTCCCGAACGTTACCCGACAGTTGCAAGCTACTATCCGCATCTGAGGTAATCGTTACCGATTGTCCCGGTTTAATTTGGGGAAGTTGGGTTTCGGGGACGTTAACAATCAGTTCTAAACGTCCATTTTCGATGATTTTGAATAGGGTTTGGGAACCAGAGGTGACATCTCCCACACGGGCATTCCGTTCAGCTATTTTACCACTCACGGGGGCAACGATGCGGGTGTTGTTGAGTTGTGCCATCGTCGATTGCACCTGCGCCTGTGCCTGGGCGAGTTGGGCTTCGGCTTGGGTAATCACTTCCCGCCGGGGTCCAGCCTGAAGTTGAGCAAGTTGCTGGTTGGCTTCTCGTAACCGGGCTTGTGCCTGTTCGAGTTGGGAACGATAGCTGCGTTCTTGATTGTAGACTTCATCTAAGCGATCGCGGGCAATAGCACCTTCAGCTTGGAGTATTTTATTGCGATCGACCCGGGTTCTAGCTAATTCTAAGTCTGACTCGGCGGCTGCAACGGCAGATTCAGCGCTGCTGACGGATTCTTTAGCACGGGCAATTTCTTCACTACGGGAACCCGCCCGAAGTTCCGCGAGGCGGGCTTCGGCTTGAGCCACAGATGCTTGGGTTTGGCGTAATTGTGCCTGGAGTACCGAATCATCCAGACGGGCTAATAACTGTCCAGCTTTGACAACCTGTCCTTCTTCCACCAACACCTGTTGAATTTGTAAGCCTGTCGCCTGAGACAAGACGGGACTCATTTCAAAAGCAGCGACACTTCCGGTGGCGTCTAAGCGGCGGTTGACACTCTCGGATGTAACTTGGGCTACAGTTACGCTTTGACTCGGGGCAGATGATGTGGCGACGGGAGGTTCTGCTATTGGGGCGTCTGACTGTTGAGACGAGACTAAGCGCGTCGCCCCTAACGCTAAGAGGACACCAATGCCGATACCCAAAAACAGCCCTTTTCCACCAGATAGCCAGCCTTTTTTTGCGTTCTCGGTTCCAGATTGGGGAGAGGAACCTGCATCCTGTTCATAAGTGTCGGCTTCAGCGTCAGGTAGATAGAAGACAACATCGACATCCTGTTTTAGTTCGGCAGGCTTGGCGATAGAAGAACGATTCAACTGGCTTTTCTTGGGATTTGGTGCTGTCTGAGTCACGGTTATTCCTCTTGGACGGATCGAGGGTACTGGTGTTGTAAAGACTAATTTAATAAATATCTGGTTACTTTACTTAACACTACTTTACATTGTAGCGCAATCTTGACCAAGCGGTTGGTTGATACTATATCCGGGTCAACCATCTATCTCCCTTTATGGTGAGGACAAGGCAACAGGCAACAGGCAACAGGCAACAGGCAACAAGACTCAAGGTATAAATGTATAAAGGTGGATTTGTTATGAGGAGGCGATGCAGTGCCACGGCACGTCTGGAAGCTGGGGAAGATGTAACCTTTCTTTAAGATATGGCAGAAGTAACGAGTTCAACATCACCCATTAGACTCATCCAACAGAGTGATTTAGGTCGAATGCCACTGACTTTAGAGTTTGTAGTAAGCGCTTAAGCGCTTCTGGCACTAAAGTGCCTACTACGAACCCAGCTTAAGTCAGTAACATTCGATTTAGGTCTTTTGTCCTTTGTAACGTCGGGGCGGGTTTAGTTTCATCTGGGTGTAACCGAAAAGATAATAGTGAAACCCGCCCCTACACAATCTTCCCCAGCTTCCCCATCTCCCCCAGCTCCCCCAGCTCCCCCAGCTTCCTCTGCTTCCTCTGCCCTCCCACTCCCCCGAATTGGCATTGCTCATAAGGACGAGGGACTAGGATGAGTAAAGTAAGCCTGAGTCCCTTTCAACACCTCTTTATATAAAATTTCTAATTGACTAATATTCCCACTCAGGGTATAGCGTTCTAAAACTCTAGCTCTAGCTTTTTGACCCAGAAGCGTTGTCCATTCCGTATGATCTCGTAACAAGGGCAAAAGGGTATTCAATTGAGACGTGACCCGATGGGTATTCAGAATAATACCCGCACCACCTTCTAAAACCTCACCATCCGCCCCCGCATCGGTGGCGACACAAGCCAAACCACAAGCCATGGCTTCGAGTAATGATAAGGAAAGTCCTTCTAATAACGACGGCAAAATAAATACATCGGCGGCTTGCAGAATCTCAATCCGCTGCTGTTCATCTGCCACAAATCCTAACCAGAGAATCCCATCGGATCTATCATAAAAAGGTCTTAACGTGGGAACCAGAGATCCATTCCCAACAATCAAAAGCTTGCACCTATCAACCATTTCCGACTGTTTCCACGCCTTGAGTAACGCCTCTACATTTTTTTCTGTAGCAATGCGACCTTGATAAACAAATAGACGTTGGGCATCAAATCGGACTTTCAAATTCGATGTGCCAGGAGCATATTTCTGCACATCAACTCCATTGGGAATTACGGCGAGTTTATGGCGAGGAACTCCCAAACGCACCAGCAAATCCCGTTGCAGTTGAGAAAAGATAATCACCCGATCATAGTGTGCCAGAAACGGGGCATAGAGTTGATAGGCAACCAGTTGGGTTCCCGATTTAAAATTGCGGCGTTTGCCATCAAAGGGGGGATGAAATGTGGCAACGAGGGGTAAATTCAGGTCTTCACAGATTTCTGGAAGCAGAAAATCTAAGGGAGACAAAGTGAGAGACGCATGGACTAAATCCGGGCGCAGTTGCTGTAGAGCCTGTTTTAAAACCTTACTCGCTTTAGGAGAGGGAATCGTATAAACTTGGGATTTATACAAGCAAGGGAGGGATACCTCCTGACAACCCGAACACAGGGGATCTGCGACGGTTTCGTCGTGGGCAAAATGGAGAAAACTAACTTGGTATCCCCGGTCGAGTAAAGCATTAGTAACTTCTCGACCGTAAGTGACATTGCCACAAAAGGGTGATTTTTTTCCGATCCAGGCGATATGCATTCAAGTTGAATCGTGAGTCTCTATTTGTCAGCGTGGGTTAACATCGCTGATCCTGTACCGGAAATATACCAGTTTAAGCACCCTCCCGCGATCGCAATTATGGCTAAACTGAATAAGACGGGAGCTAAACCCAGCCAGGTTTCGGCTAAACCCGCTAAGGCTAAGGGCAGACTCAGGGCAATATTTACGCCATTATTTTGCAGTCCAAACACCTTCCCTCGCATCTCTTCCGGGGTTTCGGCTTGAATAGTGGTTTGCATGGGAATCCCTACCATCGCCCCACACATCCCCAACAGGGCAGTCATTCCTAACGCCATCCAGAGACTATGAGTAAATACTGATAACCCCACTAGCGCCGCTGACATGCCGATTGATCCATAGAGACTCAAGCGATTGTGGGTAAAATGCTGACCCCAATGTCCCAGAATCGCCGCACCCGCAGCCATTCCAATACCGCCCATTGCCAGTAAGAAGCCAAATTGGGAGGCTTTCATCCCTGGAAGGGTTTCGGCAAGTCGTACCGCTAACACGGCTAAGGCGGCGAAAATGGAGAATAAAATCACTAATTGAATCATGGCATTGCGGACGCGCCGTTGCCGTTTGAGGTAAAGCAGTCCCTCCCAGATATCGGCAAATACGTGGGGGGTTTCACCTTCAGTCGGTTCCGTGTTTTCACCCGTTTTCAGCACTAGCAGCAACAATCCCGCGATCGCATACCCCCCGCCAACGACGAATTCCTTGCCAAATTGCCAGTCAATCCCTAACTGCGCTACTAATTTATCGGTCAAGGCTAATAACGGATCACCCACGGCAAATCCAATAATCAAAGATGCCATCATCGTCGTGGTATAAAGGGAATTCGCCGAGAGCAAATGACGACGCTTGACAATCAACGGAATAACCGCTTGTTCAGCCGGGGCAAAAAATTGGGTTAAGGTCGAAACTAAGAATGTGATAATCAACAAGCCATAGAAGCCGACGGGCAACTTATAGATGGGACTCCAATCCTGAGTCAGCCATAACACCGCCGGAACTGACCAAACCAAGACACCTCGCAGCAGATTCGTCGAGACAAGTACCGCCTTTTTTGACCAGCGATCCACGAACACCCCCGCCAAGGAACCAAACAGGACAGCCGGAATCGTAAACGCAATCATCAAGGCTGAAACCCAACCACTGATGCTGGTTCCCGCCTGCTGAAAGTGGCTAGCAATCAAGGCAATCATCAACACCAGATAGATTTTATCGGCAAGCTGAGAAAAAACCTGACCACTCCACAAGGTTAAGAAATTACCATTTTTCAGAACGGGTACAAACCCCTGTTTGCCTGGTTCAGCAGTTGGTTCAGCCGTTTTCGCCGGGACGTTCTCTGCTTGACGCGGCGGCTGGTGAGGTTCTCGATAATTGCGCTTAGTCGCAGACGATGACTTTTTTTGGGCAGGATGTTGGTTAACTCGTTTGGATTCAGATTCAGATAATCGCATTCTTTACTCTTCAGTTGGCTGCTGTGGCTGATTAACCCCAATGGGTGAATCGTCCACTCCAGGTATTTTGATCGGTTTTGTATGAAACTACACTTTCTCTATCATCGCATGTGAACTACCCAGCGCTAATCTCTAATCAGGTAGAGTGTGGGCTTTTGACTTCGTGGAGGACTGCTTTCGCCGTAAAAACCGTCTATGTTCGTTTGTAGACAGATGCTAATTAGACCACAAATTATTTATTGGGAATCGATTGCCATGATTTGCAGGATGTTCGGGATTATTGCGGTTGTAGGGGCGAGTCGCTGCACAAATATGGCGGTGTGAGAATTAACCTGTCTCGACTCGCCCTTGTCTAAAGATACGCGGTGTCCGGTAAATTATGATGTATGGCGAGTCTATGATTCGGCAGACATCGCCAAGGCGTCTACTAACGTAGCTGAACGAATGGAACGACCAAAGTGATACTGGGCATAATCCCGTAACATGCGCTCCACTTTTACCCAGAGGGGCGCGATCGCATCTAGGCATGACGGGGATAACTCAGCCGCCGCGAGCTGTTGTACTATTGTTAATTCAATGGCATTCAGTTTACAGGTCAACCGTGGCAGAGGGGATTGATCGACACCATGGCTACGGCTAGCAACGGGATGGAGTACCCTCTGAGGTTGAGACGCCTCTACCGCTAAACGATAGGTTCCACCCACCTCCACACTAAACCCAACCTGCCAATTCTGATCCGTAAAATCAGGCTGAATCGGGTGCTGAGAGATACAACACTGTTGCACTTGCGGCGCAATCCCAGCTAACGCCAATAGGTGAAAAATCCCCTGGCAAAGGTGTGCCAAAAGGAGAGATGTTCCGGAGGGACTGCTGCTTAAGGGGGGTAACTGTTCCAATCGCCGCAGATGCTCATTAAACAAAGCGTACAATTCGGCTTGGGGTTGCTCACTTAGAGCATGACATAAGACTAATTCCGCTAGGTACTGACTTGCAGCTAGTTTCCCTAAATCCTTCGCCAATCCTGGATAGGATTCCAAGGTTTCAGCTTGAGTAATTTTATCAAGCGATCGCCCTTTGTAAATCAATAACTGATTCACCACAAACAAGCCCATTCTACCCGCCAATTTCGAGTTCTGTTTGCGGGAACCTGGTGCCACTACCCGAATCAATCCCCACTCTGGCGTTAAAATCGTGACTAGGCGATCGGCTTCACCTAGCGGCATACTTTTTAGATTAATCCCCGTGGCGTTATAGGTTTTAGTCATTTGTCATTCGTCATTTGTCATTTGTCATTTGTCATTCGTCATTTGTCATTTGTCATTTGTCATTTGTCATTCATGTCAAGACTCTCGGATTTGGTGGGGGCGGGTTTAGTTCCGTTAATGGTTTGAGTCGCCACATTATTGGTCAAACCCGCCCCTACATACTTAAACCTCATTCCTCGCCTTTTTCCTCACGCTGTTGCAACAACTCTGGTCCACGAGAGGTTCCTAATCGGGTTGCTCCGGCTATGACTAAATCTAACGCTTGTTCGATGGTGCGGATACCTCCTGAAGCTTTAATCCCGATTTGTCCTTTTGTTAAGTCTTTCAAAAATTTGACATCCGACACTGTTGCACCTCCATGCCAACCTGTACTGGTTTTGAGATATTGCGCCCCAGCATCAATGCAGATTTCGGCGGCGAGTTGTTTTTCAGTGTCAGTTAAAAGCGTTGTTTCTAAGATAACTTTGACGGTTTGCCCGGTTTCCTCGCAGATTGGGGCAATTTCGCGATAGATAGCGTCGGTGTTCCCGGTTTTTAATGCCCCTAAATGAAGCACGACATCCAATTCCGTCGCGCCATTTTCTACTGCTTCTTGGGCTTCGTAGAGTTTAGCCGCAGTTGTGGTAGCACCACTGGGAAAGCCAATTACGGTACAAACCTTGGGCGTTTTGTTGTGTAAGAGTTCAGCCGCGAGTTTGACGTACACTGGATAGACACAGACTGTGGCAAACTGAAATCGATCAGCTTCACGACACCATTTTTCCACCTGTTCGGGTGTCGCCGTGGGCGAGAGGAGGGCATGATCAATGAGAGGTGCAATATCGATATCAGGATAATCCATTGCGATCGCGTTTCTACTTTATAAAACCTAACACCTAAAACCTAACACCTAACACCTACTGAAGTGATGCCAAGTCTTGAACAAAATCTTGATGATCTTGACTGGCTAATCCCTGCTGCAATACGTCTAAAACCTTGGCTAAATCTCCAGCTAATAACGCGGCTCTATCTAGCCACAATCCTGAAAAAACAGTTGAACACAGAATCCCTTCGCGATTAGGTTTAAGTTTAGTATAGTCTCCTTCCCTTAACCTAAACCAATCCAATTCACCGTTTTCAACTCGCCACACTAAATACTCTTGTACTCCATTACGGCGATACACATTGAGTTTTTGGTGCAAATCAATGGAAACACTACTAGCCGCAATTTCTACGATCAACTCAGGCGCACCTTCGATATAATCATCGTCGCTAATTGTTGATTGTCCACCGACTTTAATTCTCAGAATAGCATCCGGTTGAGGTTCGTTATCCAGATCCAGCCTAACTGTACAATTGTCGCCCAATTGCAGATTAGGAGTGAAACTTGTGTAGAAGCCTAGCCACAGCATAATATGAGCATGGGGTTCGCCATGTTGCGTAATCCTGAGGGGAGATGCCATATAAACGATTCCTTCAATTAATTCGGCTTTTTTCAGATCAGGCATAGCCGAATAGCGATGCTCAAATTCAAAACGGTTGAGTTTGTCGCCGTTTTCTAAGCGGGGAATTGTTAATCGAGGAGAGAGTTTTGTCGATGTCATAGTTACCACTCGCGATCGCTGCCTTTATTATCCTTTTAAATACTAGCATCTACGCCCATTTGGGCGTAGGGAAGAATTTGACCTGTAGAATGTGAAAAACTACTGAATTTTGGGATTTTCCATCTCTTGACGCAGTTGATCGGCTTCTTCTAAAGTGGCTTCGGGATCTTCATCGGTTGAACGTTGTACATAATTTATCTTCAGTTCTTCTAACAAGTCAGACAGCAACGACTGAAGTTCTAGCTGTGTTGCCTCATCCTGTAATTCTTCCCGCAGGGCGTACTTAAAATTGTGACTCAGTTGGTCAAACAGTTGTCGCCCTTGTAAATCAGAATAAGAGGTAGCCAGGACTTCGTAGGTTGTCTTAGCTAAATAATTGGAAAGGTTTTCCATAACCTCTTTGGGCAACCCTTTCATTCCCGGTACTTGTCGCAATCCGGTGTAAAAATCTGATTGTTGCAGCGCTCCTTTGAGACTATGATGTAATAATGCCTGTAAATCGGGTTGAACTTGCGGTAAAACTTTATAAATAGAGAGTTCTAAGAGGCGATCGGTGATGGCATCGACTTTATTAATATCGCTAACTTGGACATACGTCTCAGGTTGCAATATGGCACGCGCCATATCTCCTTTGTCAACAGATTCTTTGGTTTGATTAATCAGTCGCACCATCAAAAACATCGATACCCGATCTGCCAAATACGCTGCTGGTTCATGGGTGACTTGTGCTAAAATTCGCTCCATATTGAACAATCCTGATTGATGCGATCGCACAGATACCGGAATAATCCGTAACCAGCGCCAGGTGGGAAGGAGTAGCAGCATGTCGTACCAGCGCCGCCAGAGGGTATCTCCCCATGTCAACTTCTCTTGGCGTCGAGAAATAAAGAAGGTACGGAATAAAAGCTCAATCCCAAAAAAGGCAATAAAATAAAGGTCAATACGCCAGAAGTTATCAACGAGTTGACCATTTTCATCGGTGGGTCGAAAATAGTTACTGTTTAGTAGCGGTCGAATATCGCTGTTAAAGAATGAGAGGGCGTTTTCCCAGCCTACTTGCGCTAGATACTCCTGTCGCCAAAATCTTGCAAAGGCTTGCTTGGCTGATTCCGTATTCAGATGATCGCGCATTCGCCGCTTCAGTTTAGCGAATGTACCAAACTTGTTGGCTGCCAAAAATGGGTTCTCTTCAATCAGGTCATTACTTTGTTGGCGCAACTCTTGCAAGACTGGTTCAATTGGCGGTGCTTGCAGTCCCTGTTGGGAGATTTGTACGGTTAAAGCATCAACGGTATTGAGGTAACGTTGGGTATCCGGATGAGGCTCAATACTTTTAACCGGGTCATAGACTGTCACAATCTTAGGAAATTCTCGCACATAAACATCCCGCAATGGGATATAGCTGAGATTGAATAATGCCAGCAGGATATTCGCCCATGCAATTAAGGCGGTGAGCTTATTCCACCAGTTCCGACCCCGGTTTTTGTAGGAATCGGCATGGGTTTCCTGCGTTAGAGCTTGTTCTGCCATTTCCCCGTTGAATAATCACTGCAAACAAATCGGGGCAAGTGCATCACCCCTATTTCAACTGAGCGTATCAGACGCTACAGTAAATTAGTTATCTCCCTAGATAGAAGACAGAACTGGATTATATCATTCAATAGATAGATGCATGAACCCGACGAATCCCTCAATAATGAGTGAGGAATTAAAAATTTATGGTTTAATCCAGCCTTTTCGAGGTATATTTAGGTTAAGTTTTTGACGTTAACGAGGTATTCTTATGGCTACCGAACCAGACCAGCAACAGATATACCGAGACAAAGTGCAAGCTGAGTTAAACAAGCTAAATGCTCAGGTTGATGAAATGAAAGCCAAGGCAGCCCAAGCCCAGGCTGATGCTCAGATTCAGTACAATAGCCATCTTGAGGAACTGCAAACCAGACAGGTTGCCGTACAAAAGAAACTGGAAGAACTCCAGGCGGCTAGTCAAGATGCTTGGGAAGATATCAAAATTGGTGTAGAAGCCGCTTGGCTGGATTTACAGCAGTCCTTCCAAAATGCTGTTGCCAAATTTGATCAAAAATAGTGATTGGAGATTAGCTAGCCCTTAACTTTGCTCAGGGAAAATGGTTTGTATGGGCGGGTTTAGGAACTTTCTTTTAGCTGTGGATAAGAACGTTTGTTCAAAACCCGCCCTGACCGATGTGCAGGGGCGGATTTGGCTATTATATTGTTACCTTAATGTTACTCAACCCGCCCTCATCTCCCCAGCCCCCCTGCATCTCCTTTACTTTTCACGGGATCTGGAAAACCTCTCTCCAAACCTCTCTCCTACAAGGAAAGAGGCTTTGAATTCTCCCCTTCCGTGCAAAAAAAGCGAAGCATCCGCTGTCCTCCCCCTTCCCTCGCAGGGAAGGGGGCTGGGGGGTTAGGTTTGATATCGATTTTTCTAAATGGCGTGAAAAGTTAGCTGCACCTCCACCCATCTCAAGCTCCCATTCCCGAATACTGCTTCAATCCCTTGCGCCACAACCAGCGATTGACGCCAAAAAATAACAATCCCCAACCCACCATAACCAAAATTCCTTGGACAATATTAACAGGTAGCCCCACTAACAACGCGGCGGGAAAATGAGCCAAGTAAGGGAAAGGTGTCCACTCGGCAACGGCTCGGACTGTAGGGGGAAAAACTTCCAACGGTGCCATCATTCCTGACAGAAACAAATAGAATAAATACCAAAATTGTTCCAGTGAACTGGCTCGCTCTGTCCAAAATGCAAATAAGGCAAAGGTATATTGGATTAAAAATCGTAGGGCAAATGCCATTGTCGTGATGAATATAAACAATAGTATATCACCCAAACCAGGCAACCAAAAGGCTGGGGGATAGAGGAGAAAGAACAAACCTAAAAGTATAACCGATAAAGGTAGGCGAACAAAGCGTTCAGATAGATGACCTGCAACATGATGCCATACAGGATCAATGGGTTGCAGGAGTTTAGGAGATAGTCTGCCCTCTACCACTTCTCGTTCAAAATCAAAAATCATCCACACCACAGTAAACTGGCGAACGATAAAAACGGATAGGAAGTAACGCATAAATTCTTCAGGAGTTAGTTCAAACTCCCCGGCTTGAGATGCCTGCATCCAAACTCCCATAAGAATCAGCGGCAAGCTGTTAGACAGTATCCAAAAAAAAAGCTCTGCTCGGTATTCCAACATGTGAGCATAGTACACAGATAGAAATATCTTACTGGTATAAATTAATCGCTTCATAGTAATTAGACGCTGCTGAATCAGTATTGTGGTGGGGGAGATGGGGAAGGTAAATAATTAATGACTAGAAAAAAGTTTTCTATGTAGGGGCGGGTTTCACTACTATCGTTTGAAATGGTGCGTTACGCTACCCTACCCTACCCTACCCTACCCCTCGGGAACGCTTCGCGAACGGGAACGCTTCGCGAACGGGAACGCTGCGCGAACGCTAACGCACCCTACACCCGCCCTGTCCAAATGATTAATTTCTGGACAAATGACCAATGACAAATGACAAATGACCAATGACCAATGACCAATGACCAATGACCAAAAATCACGAAACAACTCCGGCTCGGAAAACCCGACCGATGACTTCTTCGATGGGGGGGTCACTAACCGTTAAATCTATCACCTCTAAATCCGCCAAAATCCGAGCCACGGTACTTGTCAGCTTTTCACGCTGTACGAGGAAACGTACTGCTAACCCATCCACCGCTTCTATTTCTGCATAACCTGATAACTCCTCTTTTGACAAGGGTTGAGCCAGTTCTACTTTCACCTCCCGATAGGGAGCAAAGCGATTGAGGAGTCCCTCCAAGCTGCCATCATAAATCATCTGTCCTTCATAAATTAGCAGCACTCGCTGACACAGCGCCGTAATATCTGCCATGTAGTGACTGGTCAATAAAACCGTGGCTCCCGTGCGCTGGTTGTACTCGCGTAAGAAATTCCGCACCGCTAATTGTGCATTAACATCCAATCCCAACGTCGGTTCATCTAAAAATAAGACTTGGGGTTGATGCAAAAGCGCCGCCAGTAATTCAGCTTTCATGCGTTCTCCGAGGGAGAGTTTCCGCACGGGTTGCGTGAGTTTGGCTTCTAAAGATAACATTTCTGCCAGTTCCCCGACACGACGTTGAAACTGGTTGTGAGAAATTCCATAAACGGCGGCGTTGATTCTCAGGGAATCCAAGGCGGGTAAGTCCCAAAGCAGTTGTTGCTTTTGACCCATGACTAGGGTAATCTGCTGCAAAAAGTTGGATTCCCGCTGAAATGGCTGATGACCCGCCACCTTAACCTCACCCCCGGAAGGGTGAACCAGTCCGGTGAGCATTTTCAACGTCGTGGTTTTACCGGCACCATTGGGACCGAGAAATCCCACCACTTCCCCCGTACCAATTTCAAAGGAAACATTTTGTACAGCAACGACAGAGCGGTACTTTCGGCGCAAAAAGTGGGTGAGAGTCCCCTTAATACCGGGTTGTTTGACCGCTACGGGGTAGACTTTGCTCAGATTTTGAGCCACAACAATAGACATAATATTCTAGTCTACTTGACTCTTGGTGGAGAGCGATCGCGCATTTTGTAAATAACCCGCTTCAATACAGTCCGCCACAATTTGCTCAACCAATTCCCATAGCTGAGGTGTACCCTCTTGCACAGGTTCCATACGTTGCATCACTTGACCTTCAGTAATACCATGTAGCTGCCAGGTTCCACCCTGATTCTGGTAATTTAGCAGCAGGGGTTGTAAACGGTCTAGAGCGACGGCAAATCGGGCTGTCGGCGTGGCTACGGCTTCAAATTCATCCCAGATTTCCCGTAACGATTGCCCTTGGTCTTCGGGTAACATGCCAAAAATTTTGTCATTTGTCATGTGTCATTCGTCATTCGTCATTTGTCATTTATTCAGGAATTCATCATTTAGACAGGGCGGGTTTAGTTACATTAGGGTGGGCAAAAAACGATAGTAGTGAAACCCGCCCCTACACATAAAACTCTTTTCTAATCATTGATCATTCACCTCCCCCATCTCCCTCATCTTCCCCTGCTCCC